>NZ_CAAAFT010000095.1:23494-27058 GCF_900634765.1 Candidatus Protofrankia californiensis
CACGGTGGACACGCCCGCGGCGCAGGCCGTGCGGACACCGTGGGCGACGACGCGGGGGTGATGGCCCTCGTAGGCATGGACCCGGCCGAGAAACAGCAGGAGATGACGGCCACCGAGGAAGATCGAGCGCACCGTCCCGGCGTGACCGGGGGCGCTTGACGGCGGGAAGCCGCCGAGCTCGGTGACGGCCACCTCACCCGTCACGGTTCCGGCCGCGGCCAGCACGTCCGCGGCGGGCAGCCATCCGGTGCCGAGCACGATGGCGATGTCGTGACCTCCGACACCGGTGATCTCGGCCAGGCAGGCCGCGGAGGCCGTCGCGTCCGGGGCAGCCGTCGTGTCCGGGACAATGGTGTGCCGCATGCAGTGACTTTAGGCGCCTGGGGCCTCCGAGCGCGCAGAAAGATCCATGATCGCGCGCTCTTTGGCCGGCTGGTGCGGCCCGGCAGAAGTTCTGTGGGGCTACACCAAGAGCGTCAACGTCCCGGGGGGCCCGCGGCGGCGCGAAAATCATGGTCCGGCCGTCCCTGGGCGGTTGGTCCGAGCGAGTCCTGGGGCCAGTCCCACGCCACCCCGTAGTGAAGCCTGCGGGAAAGCTCGACGAAGTCCTTGCGGACGTATCCGAGGCTGCTCGGCTCAAGCCAGTGGTCCTCGTTGTCCGGATGCAGGCGCGTCTCCGGGCCGAGCACCCCGTTGAAATACCACACGCGCACCGGCGGTGCTGTCGGGTCGAACTGGAGCTGAAATATGTACCGGCTGTTCTGCTGTGCTTTCGGCGAGTAGTTCAGGACCGGTGTCATCTCGCGGTCGGTGTGTATCAGCAGCCGGTATGCGAAGGAAATACGGTGGCCGGGCTGAAGCGTTGTGGAAAATCCGAGTTCGGTCATCTCGTACCCGTTCGGGGTGAATGCGGAACGCCGGACCGCGCAGTTTGCCAGCGGTTCGACGGAGATCACCCCGGGGCGCGGGTCGCTGTGATATCGGGCAGTAGCGACGTAACGGTCGATCCCGTCGTCGAGCGCGACCAGGGAGCGGAATATCAGCACCTCCGCCGGGATCCGGCCGGAAAGCCGCACCAGCAGTTCGGTCCGGTCGAGGAGGAACCGTGGCCGATCGGCGTCGAGGAGGTCCGGCGGACTGTTCCCCGGCAGGTAGTCCTGCCAGCCGGCACGACCGTTCAGCTCCGTCACCCGCTGCCTGAGCAGGAGCGCCGCCTCGACGGTCCCCCGGTAGAACCATTCTCGTACCGTCCGCTCGTGCCGGCCTCGCCGGTGCGCGAGCGTATCGATCCGGGCCGTCAGGGATGGCTCGTCCGGATTCTCGCCGTCGATATTGAAACCGATCTGCGCACCGGTCCGCAGCTTTTCCTGAGTAATTGCATGACAGCACTCGACTATGATCTTCTGTAATGCCGCGGCGCGTTGGTTGTCCGACCATTCCTCAGGTGTTTCCGGCAGCAGTTTCACCAGCGGCGATCTCTCGAGTTTCTCGACGTTCACACCCGATCCGGCCGAGAGTGCGACGAGCTCCGTCCTGATCGTCTCGACGGTCAACTGGGTCATGGTGTCGCCGGTCATGGGCAGCCCCGTTCCCGTCCTGGAGATAACCGACCGGACTCCCGGCGGGCCACGTCGGCCGGGCAGTATGAACCCGCGCGGCCGCGCGTCGGTTCTGCCGGTGGCGTGCGCCGTGGAGCCTTTCCGTCAACGGTAGACGTAACGGCAGTCACGTGTGCGCTTTTCCAACGGAAGCCGACGAGAATAACCGCTTTTGCCTGCTTTGTGGTCGGGTCCGGGCAAGGGCTCCGGCCACTGGCTCGGCTCGGTTCGGGTTGGTGCCGGGATGGACGGTGCTGGCTGGTGGAGCCGGTAGGCCTGCGGGCCGGCGCATGGCGGCACCGGGCACCGACTCGCTTGCCCCCCGCCACCGATCCGCGGCGGCGCCGTACGTGACGGTGAACCCGGCGCGGGAATCGCGCATGAGTAGGCAGGGTTTCCCTACGATCTGGCCATGAGCGAGCGTCTGTCGGAGTCCGGCCAGCCGATCAAGCCAGTTTACAGTGCGTCCGATCTTCCTGAGGGTTCGGCGGAGCGCCTGGGTTCGCCCGGTGAGTACCCGTTCACCCGGGGCGTCTACCCGACCATGTACACCGGCAAGCCGTGGACAATGCGGCAGTACGCCGGTTTCGGCACCGCCAGGGAGTCCAACGAGCGATACCACTCGCTCGTTGCCGCGGGCACCGGAGGGCTTTCGGTCGCGTTCGACCTGCCCACCCAGATGGGCTACGACTCCGACGAACCGATCGCTCACGGCGAGATCGGGAAGGTCGGGGTGGCGATCGACTCGATCGAGGACATGCGGGTGCTCTTCGCCGGTATCCCGCTGGACAAGGTCTCCACGTCGATGACCATCAACGCGCCGGCGTCGGTCCTGCTGCTGCTGTACCAGCTGGTTGCCGAGGAACAGGGCGTCCCCGGCTCGAAGATCACTGGAACCATCCAGAACGACGTTCTCAAGGAATACATCGCCCGCGGTACCTACATCTATCCGCCCGCACCGTCCCTGCGGCTGGTTTCGGACACGTTTGCATACTGTCGCAACGAGATCCCCCGATGGAACACGATCTCGATTTCCGGTTACCACATGGCCGAGGCCGGGGCCACACCCGCGCAGGAGATCGCCTTCACCCTCGCGAACGGCATCGCCTACGTCCGGGCCGCCGTCGAAGCGGGACTCGCCGTGGACGAATTCGCCCCCCGGCTTTCCTTCTTCTTCGTCTCCCGCACGACCCTGCTGGAGGAGGTAGCGAAATTCCGCGCCGCACGCCGGATCTGGGCAGACGTGATGAAGAACACCTTCGGCGCGACGAATCCCAAGTCGATGATGCTGCGCTTCCACACCCAGACCGCGGGCGTGCAGCTCACCGCTCAGCAGCCCGAGGTCAACCTTGTCCGGGTCGCCGTACAGGGCCTCGCCGCGGTGCTGGGAGGCACCCAGAGCCTGCACACGAACTCCTACGACGAGGCCATCGCCTTGCCGACGGTCAAGGCCGCGACGCTGGCACTGCGCACCCAGCAGGTTCTCGCCTACGAGACGGACATCACCGCCACGGTCGATCCGTTCGCCGGTTCCTACGCGGTCGAGGCCCTCACCGACGATGTCGAGCAGGCCGCCCGTGAGCTCATGGAACAGGTCGAGAAGCGCGGGGGAGCCGTCGCCGCGATCGAGCAGGGCTACCAGAAGAGCGAGATCGAGAACTCCGCCTACGCGGTCATGAAGGGAATCGAGGACGGCTCACGCACCGTGGTCGGCGTCAACCGATTCCGCGCTGAGCAGGAGGAGCTCTACGAGCCGCTGCGGGTCGACCCGGCGATCGAAGCCGATCAGTCGGCCCGGCTGGCCACCCTGCGAGCCGACCGCGACAACACCGAGGTGACCCGCCATCTGGACGCGGTGAAGGCAGCCGCGCAGGGAACCGACAACGTCCTCTACCCGCTCAAGGAGGCACTGCGCGCCCGGGCCACGGTCGGCGAGGTCTGCCACGCCCTGCGTGCGGTCTGGGGG
>NZ_CAAAFT010000095.1:27083-27757 GCF_900634765.1 Candidatus Protofrankia californiensis
TCTACCACCCCGCCGACGCCTTCTGACCGCCGGGCGCGGGGCACACCCCTGGCGGCGTTTCTCGTCGCTTTACGCACCCTCCGGGTACGCGACAGCTCCTCGACCTTGCCAGGCCCGCGCCCGCATCGGCGACATCATCCCGGCGGCCTTGTGATACCTACAGGGCTGTTTGGTATCACAAGGCTTCGCCAGTGGTCGATAAGTATCACAACGCCGAGCTGCGCCGGAGGCGGTGGCCGGCTCGTCCGAGGCAGGCATGGCCCTGCGTGGACGGCACCCACGGTGGAAGGCTGGACGGTGTGCGCGTACAACCAGCACGGAAGGTCAGCCCGCCGGAGGTTCCGCTGGAGCCGGGGGAGTTCACCGAGGTCGTGCTCCGGGGCCGGCTCACCGACCCCTCCGGCCCGGGTGCGCTCACCGCGCATGCCGAGCGGTTCATCGGGCACCGGCTCGGGACGTCACGCTGGATCCTGCTCACCACCCGTCGGCTGCTGGTCGTCGCGCCGTTCCCGCGGGCGGGTGACTACTTCGACGTCGCGTTCGACCGGCGGGTGGTGTCGGCGTCCCAGGGGCGCAAGCACGGTGATCTGATCACCGTCGACCTGATGACCCCGGCCGGACGCCAGGTGCTGCGGGTACCGGCAGCTGTCCGCAGCGAGGTCGCCCGCTTCATC
>NZ_CAAAFT010000095.1:28149-28876 GCF_900634765.1 Candidatus Protofrankia californiensis
CTGCGCTCCCGTTAGCTGCGCTCCCGTCAGCTGGGCTCGTTCACACCAGCATCATGGTCACTTCGCCGCCATGATCGTGGTCAGTTGGTCGCGTGGTTCGTGGACGGTTGGACGCAGGTCCTGTGGGCATCTGGACGCACACTGCATGGACATCTGGTCGCATGGATCGTGGTGAATTGGACGCTCGACACGTGGGTGGCTGGTCGCTGGGATCCTGATCGTGGAGACGTGCCCGATAGCTTGGATGGACGGCTGTCGGCGGGCCCGCGGCCGGTCCGGCTCGGCCGCGGGCGGGTCCGTGACGGTGGCGTGTGGTGCGCGTGAACGTTCGTTCGGTCGTGGTGGCGGTGGCCGGTAAGGTCGGTCGCGGTACAGGCGCCGTGATACGGGCGTGCTCAGGAACTACAGCGAACGGGCGGAACGGTCGATGAAGACGGCGATGCGGTCACACCTGTGCGGTGCGCTGCGCACGGAGCACATCGGTGAGACGGTTACGGTATGCGGCTGGGTGGCTCGCCGCCGCCAGCACGGCCAGTCGCTGATGTTCGTCGACCTGCGGGACCACTCCGGCCAGGTGCAGTGCGTGGTGGACGGATCCGTGGACGTCCGGTCCGAGTACGTCGTCGTCGTCACCGCAACGGTGGCGGCCCGGCCCGAGGGGACGACGAACCCCAACCTGGCCACCGGAGAGGTCGAACTGCACGACTGCACGGTGACGGTCCTCTCC
>NZ_CAAAFT010000095.1:29065-32062 GCF_900634765.1 Candidatus Protofrankia californiensis
CGACGAACCCCAACCTGGCCACCGGAGAGGTCGAACTGCACGACTGCACGGTGACGGTCCTCTCCCCGGCGATCCCACCGCCGTTCCCGATCGACGACCGGGCGGACTCGGTCGACGAGGCGACCCGGCTCACCTACCGGTACCTGGACCTGCGCCGCGAGCGTATGCAGCGCAACCTGCGCACCCGTTCGGCGGTCCTGGCCGCGCTGCGCTCCGTCCTGGTGCCCCGGGAGTTCGTCGAGGTCGAGACTCCGCTGCTCATGCCGTCCACACCGGAGGGTGCGCGGGAGTTCGTCGTGCCGTCCCGGCAGTTCCCGGGCAGCTTCTACGCGCTGCCGCAGTCCCCGCAGCTGTTCAAGCAGCTGTTGATGGTGGGTGGTACCGACCGCTACTTCCAGTTCGCCCGCTGCCTGCGCGACGAGGACCTGCGGGCCGACCGGCAGTACGAGTTCACCCAGCTGGACGTCGAGATGAGTTTCGTCGACCAGGACGACGTCCTGGAGGTGATCTCTGCTGCCGTGCTGGCTGCCGCCCAGGTCGTGACCGGCGGGCCGGTTCCGCCGATCGAGCGCATCACCTGGCACGAGGCCATGGACCGCTTCGGTGTGGACAAGCCCGACCTGCGCTTCGGCATGGAGCTCGTCGAGCTGACCGGGGTCTTCACGGGCAGCGCCTTCCAGGCATTCGCCGGGGCGCCGTCAGTGAAGGGTATCCGCGTGCCGGACGGTTCGGCCGCGCACAACCGCAAGGCCCTGGACGCGCTGACCGAGCGGGCCAAGCAGCTCGGCGCGAAGGGCCTGGTGTGGATGCGGGTCGGCGCCGGCGGATCGCTGGAGTCGCCGGTGGCGAAGTTCCTCTCCGCTGCCGAGCTGGCCGCGATCGTGAAGGCGACCGGGGGTGAGGACGGCGACCTGCTGCTGCTCGTCGCCGACGAGTGGGCGACGGTCTGCGAGGTGCTTGGCCAGCTCCGTAACGACATCGGCCGCCCGCCCGCCGGCGAGGGCGGGTTCCGCTTTGTCTGGGTCACCGACTTCCCGCTGTTCGTGGGGGTCGACACGCAGACCGGACGTCCCAAGCCCGGCCATCATCCCTTCACCCGGCCGCATCCCGACGACCTCGACAAGCTCGAGACCGAGCCGCTGGCCGTCCGCAGCCGCGCCTACGACCTGGTGCTCAACGGCTGGGAGCTCGGCTCGGGGTCGATCCGGATCCACGAGCCCGACCTGCAACAGCGCATCTTCACCGCGCTGGGGATCTCGGCGGAGGAGGCCGACCGCCGGTTCGGTTTCTTCCTGACGCCGTTCTCCTACGGCGCCCCGCCCCACGGTGGTTTCGCCGTCGGTATCGACCGACTCGTCGCGATCCTGGCCGGCGAGGACAACATCCGCGAGGTCATCGCCTTCCCGAAAACTCAGTCCGGGCTTGACCCGATGACCGGCGCACCGACCCCGATCGATGCCCGCCAGCTGCGTGAGCTGGGCATCCGCGTACTCCCGACAGCGTAAAGCTCGCCGCCTTCACCCGCCGTCTTCGCACATTCCGCCCGGGTCGGCAGGTGCGGCAGGTGAAATTGCATCCGGACGCCCCCCGGCCGTTTTACGGTTACCTGGCCGCATCGCACGCCGTGTTGTGGGTATGACCGGTGAATCCGCCTCCGGACGGGCATCGGAGTCGGATGGTTCGGCTTCGGACGGGGCTGGTTGTGGATCACGCGCCGGATACGACAGGAGGCCCGGGAATGCAGATACCGTTCTCGCCGTCGCCGACGTCCAGTCTTGGCATCGAGTGGGAGCTGGCGTTGGTTGATCGTCGTACTCGTCAGCTTCGCGGGGCGGCGACCGTCATCCTCGACGAGTACCAGGCCAAGATCGGCGAACATGCCGAACAGCGAGCCAAGCACGAATTGTTCGAGTCGATCATTGAGGTTGTCACCGGTGTCTGCGACACGGTTGCCGACGCCAAGGCCGACCTGTCCGTGACCGTCGGTCTTATCGAGGATCTGGCCGCATCGCGCGGGCTTGGCCTGATGTGTAGCGGTACCCATCCGCTTACCAGCTATGCCACGCAACAGGTCAGCCCGGACCCGCGCTACCGCTCGATCCTGGAACGGATGCAGTGGGTCGCCCGGCGCCTGCTGGTTTTCGGTGTGCACGTGCATGTCGGTGTCCCCGCGCGGGACAGGGCGATTCCCGTTGTGAACGCGCTTGCCGCCTACATCCCGCATTTCCTTGCGCTGTCGGCGTCCTCGCCGTTCTGGCTGGGTCTGGACACGGGGCTTGCGTCGTCACGCTCGAAGGTGTTCGAGAGCCTGCCCACCGCCGGCCTGCCGTACCTTCTTTCGGACTGGGGACAGTTCGAGCAGTTCATGGCGACGCTGGTGTCGTCCGGAACGGTGGAGACCATCCGTGAGGTGTGGTGGGACGTTCGACCCCACCCGGACTTCGGCACGGTGGAGCTGCGCATCTGTGACGGGTTGCCGACCTTGCTGGAGGTCGGGGCGATCGCCGCTTTGACACAGTGCCTGGTCGACTGGATGAACACCCGGCTCGACGAGGGTTACCGGCTGCCGACACCACAGCGCTGGGTCGTGCAGGAGAACAAGTGGCGGGCCGCGCGGTACGGCCTGGACGCCGAGATCCTGCTCGACGAGCAGGGCACGACCCGAGGAGTCCGGGACGAGGTCGCCGGTCTCGTGAACGATCTGCTGCCCGTCGCACGGCGGCTGGAATGCGTCGACGAGCTCACCGACGTCCTGCACATTCTGGAGGTTGGCTCGAGCTGCGACCGTCAGCGTGCGGCGGCGCAACGGGCCGACGGGGATCTTGCTGCGGTGGTCGACGTCCTTCTTCGGGAGATGAAGTCTGGTCGGCCGCTTTAGCAGCGCAAAGGCGGTATAGTCAAAACTTTTTGTGTTCTGGTTGGCCACACGGTGTACGCTCGTGGCTCTTTTCCCATGCCTGCGGATCTTGAGTGAGAACCCGAGGATCCTGCGGTTGC
>NZ_CAAAFT010000095.1:32331-39189 GCF_900634765.1 Candidatus Protofrankia californiensis
ACGGGTTGACCGAATATTTACGCCAGGGGTAACGGGGGCGGGTACCGTGGTTGACAGGTGGCGAGCGATGGTGCTCCTGCCCGCGGCGGTGCGACTTTGCGCTGCGGCTCTCGGCGTTCCTCGTGGGCTGTGAGCCGATCTGTCGGGAATCCGGCGATGGCATCTCGGCGTCTGCTGCGCCCCGGTTGCCGCGTCGTTCCGGTTGCCGGGTCGCCGCGCGCGTCTCGTCACGCAGTAACATTCAGTAGTTCTCTGACGCCAGGAGAGTGGGGGTTTGACTTGCAGGGGGCCGTGGCTTTTCGGTGTCGAGGGCTCGTGAGTCAAGGTGGGGGCGCGGGGCAGGTGGCTGCGCGGTGAAGGTTGAGAACTTCGTCGCAGCCTGGCTGGAAGACAATGAAAAAGATCTTGTTGATGTCCGTCGTGACATCCACGCGCATCCCGAGTTGTCCTGGCAGGAGTTGAGGACGACCGAACTGATCGCGGAGTCGCTCAACGGTTCTGGTCTGAAGCCACGGGTGATGTCCTCGGGTACCGGCCTGTGGTGCGATGTCGGTACAGGTTCCGGCCCCGTTGTCATGGTCCGCGCGGACATCGACGCGTTACCGATCCGGGACGAAAAAGATCTCCCTTACTCCTCCTGTGTGTCAGGAGTGAGCCATGCCTGCGGGCACGACGTCCACACCGCGATCGTGCTCGGGGTGGGCATGGCACTTGCGGCGTTCGACGAGCGCCATTCGTTGCCCGGCACCGTCCGACTGGTGTTCCAGCCGGCCGAGGAGGTCATGCCCGGTGGCGCGCTCGATCTGATTCGTGAGGGTGTGCTGGATTCGGTGACCGCGGCGACAGCCGTCCACTGCGACCCGGCGCTCGAGGTCGGGCGCGTCGGCATCCGCAGCGGTCCGATCACGGCCGCGACGGACTACATCGAAGTCCGGCTGCAGGGTCCTGGTGGACATACCTCGCGTCCACAGAACACCGTGGATCTGGTGTACGCGTTGGCGCAGGTCGTGACCGGGCTGCCCGCGGCGCTGTCGCGAACGGTCGATCCCCGTGCGGCGGCATGCCTGGTCTGGGGGCAGATCGAGGCGGGAAGCGTCCCGAACGCAATTCCCCGCAGCGGTCTCCTACGGGGCACGTTGCGGCTGCTCGACGAAGAACTGTGGAAACAGGCACCGGCGATGGTCGAACGGCTGGTCTCGCAGATCGTGGCGCCGTTCGGCGCCACTGCGACGATCGAGCACCGCCAGGACGTACCTCCGGTACTCAACTCCGTGAGCACTACGGAGGCGCTTCGCCGGGCGACCGTGACGGCGATCGGTGAGGATGCCGTCGCCCCCACGGGCCAGTCCCTGGGCGGTGAGGACTTCGCCTGGTACCTCCAGCGGGTGCCGGGAGCGCTCGCGCGGTTGGGCACCCGCAGTCCCGGCGGCCCCGTTTATGATCTTCATCAGGGTCGGTTCGACGTGGACGAGCGGGCTATCGGTCTTGGTGTCCGGCTGCTGGCGACCACCGCGGTCGATCTGGTGTCGGCGGCCGGTGAGGCCGAGGCCGGCGAATGACTGGCCGGGGAATGACTGGTAAGGCCAAGCCCGGCGAATAACCTTTCGCGGTTGCCGAGCAGACTGAGGAACAGGCGCAGGACGTACACAGGGCCGGTGCGGCGGGAACACCGTCGCACCGGCCCTGCTTCTTTCACAAGCGCGGTCTACCTGGAGCTGGGGATTTCGACGCTCGGCTCGGGCTGGGAGCGGGGTTCCGGAACAGCTGGCTGCGGGTGCGACTTCTCGATCCGCAGCAGCTTCGCGGCCCAGTCCGGCAGATACCAGTTCCAGTCGCCGAACAGCGAAACTAGGGCCGGCACCAGGAGCATCCGGACGATCGTCGCGTCCAGCAGGATGCCGAATCCGAGGGCTGTCGCGAACAGTTTGAGGTCGGTCTGCGGTCCGCTCGACAGTGACAGGAAGGACAGGAACAGGATCAGGGCGGCCGAGGTGACCAGCCGTCCGGTGCGGCCGACCCCTTCGATGACGGCCGCGTCGGTGTCGCCGCGGGCGTCGTACTCCTCACGGATGCGCGCGAGGATGAACACCTCGTAGTCCATGGACAGGCCGAACAGGAACGCGAAGACCATTATGGGCAGCCAGAAAGTGATCGCTCCGGTGGCCTCGATGCCGTAGACCTGCTCGGATCCGTAGCCATTCTGCCAGAACAGTACAACCCCGCCGAACGTCGCTCCCAGGGACAGGATGTTGAACAGGACCGCTTTGAGCGGCAGCAGCAGCGAACGGAACGCCCGTACCAACAGGATGTAGGTGACGAGCACGATCAGGCCGAGGGCCAGCGGGAACACGCCGTAGACGCCGTCGAGGTAGTCCAGCTGCAGCGCGCCGATACCGGCGAGGCCAATGGCGCCAGGCGCATCGTCCAGTACGGAACGCATGTTCCGGATCGGGTCGACGCTGCTTCCGCCCGAGGTTTCCCGGTCCGGCACGGCGATGATCAGAGAGGTGCCGGACCGATTCGATTCGGGACCATTCGCAGTCGTTGCGGTGGCCACGCCGTCCACAGCACGGATGCGTTGTACGACGTCACCTGCCGCAGACGACTCGACGAGTATCTCGGCCGGGGTGAGGATGCCCTTTGGCGCACCGCCGTTCTCGAGGACTTTCAATGCCTCGTAGGCGGGGCCGGTCTTCGCCAGTGATCCGGACTGCGCCGTGCCGATCTGGATCCCGAAGAACGGAATGATCAGGGCGGTGAGGATGGCGACACCGACACCAGCACTGATCCAGCGGTGACGCACCACCAGCGACGCCCATCTGGTCCAGAACCGGCTCGCGTGGCCTTCGTGCCGGATACGCGGCCAGTCGACCCGGGGGCCGATGCCACCTAGCAGGGCGGGTAGCAGAGTGGTCGTGACCGCTACGCTGACCAGCGGGATGAGCATCCCGCCGTAGCCGATGGAGCGTAGGAAGGGCACCGGGATGACGACCAGAGCGACCAGGCCGATCGCCACGGTGAGACCGCTGAACACGACGGCGTGGCCGGCTGACTCCATCGCGGCCACGACAGCGTCGTGATTCTCCCGGCCGTGAGCACGTTCCTCCCGCCACCGGGTCACGATCAGTAGTGAGTAGTCGATGGCCACGCCGAGGCCGATTAGGGAGACGAGGAACTGCACCAGGAACGAGACGTCGGCGAAGACGGTCAGACCGAGCAGGATCAGGAAGGTCGACGTGATCGCCACGGCCGCGACGAACAACGGTAGCAGTGCAAGCAGGGACGCGAACACGAAGGCGAGGACGGCGAGCGCACCGAGTCCCGCGAGAAGGGTCTCGGCCAGCACTCCGGGCCCGCCGTTCTCGGCGCCGTTGACCGATAGTTCGTCGATACCGGTAACCCTGCCGGTGACTCCCGCAGGCGCGTGCGCGGCGAGCGCCTCCTTGAGATCACTCGTGATCGTGACCTCGAAGTTCGTGAGCGGTGGATAGAAGGCGTAGGCGAACTGGGCGCGACCGTCAGCGGTGACGAAGACATTGTCTCCGGTCTCCGCTTTCCCGATGATCCGGCTTCCGTGTACATCCCGCTCGACCGCCGCGAAGGTGTCGGCTGCCTGTTGGTCGCTGACCGCCCTGCCGGGTTCCGCGGACAGCGTCAGGATGATCGGAGCGCCCTGTGCCTCGGTGTTATAGGTAGCGAGAATCTTCTTCGCGGTCTCGTGACCGGGCTGGCCGGGCAATGAGAAGTCGAAGGTCAGCCGGCCGGCTGTGGTGCCGGCTGTGGCGCCTCCTGCCAGGAAGGCGACGATCCAGAAAGAGATCACAAGCCGGCGGTGCCGGAGGCACCAGCGCGCGAGCGCCGACATCGGCGTCTCCCCACTCGTTAAGATGATCTGTGCTCTTGCATACTGACCTCGGCAACGGTACCACTGCTGATTGTGAACCCAGTAAGGGTTTGTCCAATGGGTGACATGCCTGCGGTAAATGCTGATCGTGGGGTCGCGCCCTCCTTGCGAGAGCAGGTTTTCTACGCATTTGCCCGTTTTGGTCCCGCCTGGGTGAGGTACCTGCACGCATCCGTGGGGCTGGGTGGTCTCAGTCCGGCCGGTGTCCGGCTGCTGTCGGCGCTGAGGCACCACCCGCATCCGCCCATCATGCGTGATCTTGTTCAGGACCTCGGCACCACAGCCAGGGCCGTGACGGGGCTCGTGGACACTCTCGAACACGAGGGCCTTGTGCGCCGTACCCGGCACCCGCGTGACCGTCGGGCGATACTCATCACCTTGACCAGCAAGGGTGAGCAGGTGGTGGACCGTGTCGGTCAGGAGCACGTCGAGCGGGCATCGGCGCTGTTCGACGTGCTGTCCGAGCAGGACCAGGCTGATCTCGTCCGGATCCTCGGGCTGTTGGGAGACGAGCTGGCTGCAAGGGGGCAGTCCGTCCAGCCCCGAGGGTTTGGCTGCTCACCCGCAGGTACCGAGAGTAACTAAATTCTGCTCTGGAGCCTGCGCTTGATCCTGCTTTGGATCTTACATTTGCCCGGCGGGCCGGCCGGTTGCGTCCACAGCTGTTCCCGCGACGGCAGCCCGGAGGCAGGCTGCGGTGTACCGCGTGTACCGCCGGGGCGCGGCGGTGGGGAACTATGCGGTGGGACGGTTGCGCAGATCGGCCACGTAGTCGGCCGGGGCGCCGGCCCGTTCCGCCGCGTCAGCCATGATGGCGACGTACCGTTTGGACGGCAGCCCGCCCTCGTAGGCGTCCAGCACGTACGTCCAGGCAAGCGCCTCGCCGTCCAGAGTGGATATCCGTACGCGGATGCGGGTGTAGAGGCCGGCATCCACCCCTTCCCAGACGTCGAGTTGCTTCAGGTCACGCCCGGCGACGTCGTAGAGCATCACATACACGTGGGATCCGGGCGACTCGACGATGGTGGCCAGCGCGCCTTCCCAACCGACGTCCTCGCCGCCGAAGGTGAGCCGCCACCCGTGGATCCAACCGGTCCCGATGACCGGGGCGTGGGGCGCGCGTTCCTTCATCTGGGCCGGGTCGAGATTGCTGCCGTAGGCAGCGTACAAGGTCATCGTGTGTGCCCTTCACCGGCCTGTGTGCCGCGGTCGTCACGGCAGCGGCAAAGAACTGCCTGGAGGATCTTCACTGGCGCCTACCCGTACCCACTTCCTGCCCCGCCGCCGCGGATGCGCCGCACGGGGAACCCTCGACCGTTTCCGGCCGGCTCCGGACCGCGTACCTGCCCGCCCGTCCCATGTGCCGCGGTCGATCCGACCGCGGTTGCACGGGCGGCTGTGGACCCTGATCGCGACGTCCGTGGATCCGGCTTCGTGCGACGCCACGCACCGCAACCACGCCGCAACAGCAAGCGGGTCTCCGGCGGGACTTCACAGATCCGATCGTCGGTGTTCGACAGCTACGCGAAAGACAGTCTAGACCCCGACCATCGGCATCCCGGCCCACCCGATGCCGGCCCGGGTGGGAGTGTGCTCGCGGACTGCGGCAGGGTGACTGTTCAGGCGATGGTTGCTCACACATTGGACAAGGCAAGATAGCTGGTGAGAATCCCGGCCACCGGAGGGAGCGCGCAGGTGCCGCGAATCGTCATTCTCGGAGGAGGGCCCGGCGGGTATGAGGCGGCTCTTGTCGGGGCCGAGCTCGGGGCGTTCGTCACGCTCATCGATTCAGACGGAGTGGGCGGTGCATGCGTCCTCACCGACTGTGTCCCGTCCAAGACGTTGATCGCGACATCGGCCGCGATGACGGACCTCGCGGCAGCGCCGTCCCTCGGAGTCCGGCTGCGTGACGGCGAGTGCGTCCTGCCGGAGGAGGGCTGGGATGCCGGAGCAGTGCCTGGTCCGGGGCTACCTCCTGGTGTCGGCGTGGACATCGAGCGGGTTCACGCCCGGGTGCGTGGGCTCGCCGCGGCGCAGTCCCGCGACATCGAGACCCGGCTGGAGAAGGAGGCCGTCCGGGTCGTGCACGCCCGCGGCCGGCTGGTCGGTCCGCACGCTGTCGAGGTCGACTCCGGCGAGGCATTCTTCGGCGACATCATCCTGATCGCGACCGGGGCGTCACCGAGAATCCTGCCGACTGTCGTACCGGACGGCGAGAGAATTCTCACCTGGCGCCATCTCTACGACCTGAGGAAACTGCCCGAGCATCTGATTGTCGTCGGCTCCGGTGTCACCGGCGCCGAGTTCGCCAGCGCCTACCAGGCGCTCGGCGCGAACGTGACGCTTGTCTCCTCCCGGGACCGGGTGCTGCCCGGGGAGGACCCCGACGCGGCCCGGGTGCTCGAGGAGGTGTTCCAGCGCAGAGGAGTGACCGTGCTGGGCCGGGCTCGGGCCGAGGCCGCCCGCCGGGTCGACGACGGCGTCGAGGTCGATCTCGCGGATGGCCGGACCATCACAGGCAGCCACGTCCTGATGGCGGTCGGGTCGGTGCCGCGGACGTCGGACATTGGGCTCGCCGAGGTCGGGATACGGCGTAATGCCACCGGCCATATCGAGGTCGATCGGATGTCGAGAACATCGGTGCCGGGGGTGTACGCCGCCGGTGACTGCACCGGCGTGCTGCCGCTGGCGTCGGTCGCCGCCATGCAGGGCCGGATCGCCATGTGGCACGCGCTCGGCGAGGCGGTTACGCCGCTGCGGCTGGGCACCGTGTCGTCCAACATCTTCACCGAGCCGGAGATCGCGACGGTCGGCATCTCGCAGAAAATGATCGAGTCGGGTGTGGTGGCCGCTCAGACGACGATCCTTCCGCTGGCGCGCAACCCGCGCGCGAAGATGCAGGGCATCACCGACGGCTTCGTGAAGCTGTTCTGCAGACCCGGTAGCGGCAGCGT
>NZ_CAAAFT010000095.1:39492-40705 GCF_900634765.1 Candidatus Protofrankia californiensis
TGCCCCGGGACCTGTTCGCGAGCTTCTGACCAGGCTGGCGGGCGTGGCTGGCAGGTGTCGTTGGGAGGTGTCGTGGTACGGCAACGGCACCTGTCAGCGGTCGTCCGTCCCCGTGTGGTCGCGATCGACCCCTGCGTGGCTGTGATCGACAGCCTCGTGGTCGACGGTGTCGTGGTCGGTGTCCTGGTCCTCCTCGGGAGGAAATATCGGGGGGAACCCGTGCTGGACGAGGCGGCGGTTGCGGAAGTAACCGCCGGTGGCGAACCCCAGACCCACCGCGGCTACCAGAAGAAAGATCGAGAGGGTGAGCCGGACGTCCAGCCGGCCGGGCAGCAGCGCGAACATAATGGCGAACGGCAACATGAGCAGCGGTGGCCGGGACGCCTGCCGGATGCGCCACCGCGGACCGGTCAGATCATGGGCGATCCACCGGTTGTACCGCGGAGGCAGCGTCCCGCCCACCAGGTAGTACACCCGGCCGGTCAGTGGGGGACGCTCGGGCGGTACCGGCGCCGCGCCGCCCGACTCCACCGACCTCTCCGAGGAAGCCCCGTCCTTACCCGTGCTGCCAGCGCCCATGGCCTCAAGCCTACGAACGAACAGGACCGAACCGGTCGGGCTGGTCCTCGCTAATCCTTGATCTCGCAGAGGACGGCGCCGCTGGAAACGACCCCACCGACGGTTGCGGTCAGCCCCGTCACAGTGCCCGCCCGGTGCGCGGTGATCGGCTGTTCCATCTTCATGGCTTCCAGGACGACGACAAGGTCACCGGCCTCGACCGTGTCCCCGTCACTGACCGCAATCTTGACGATGGTCCCCTGCATCGGGCTGGTCAGCTCGTTCCCGGTGGCCGCGCGGGCGGCCTTCGTGCCCGACCGCCGCCGTGGCCGGGCCGTTCCCCCGGCAGCGGGGCCGCCCGTGCCGGCCGTCCCGAAGCCCGCGGGCAGAACGACCTCGAGGCGCCGACCGCCGACCTCCACGACGACCGACTCCCGTGCCGCCGGTTCGGTGTCGGCGTCCACCCCGCCGGTGAAGACGGGGATGGTGTTGTCGAACTCGGTCTCGATCCAGCGGTTGTGCACCCGGAACGGTTCGGTGGCGTCGACCGGTGCGAACGCCGGATCCCGCACGACGGCCCGGTGGAACGGCAGGACCGTGGCCATGCCGTCCACGGCCATCTCGTCCAGGGCGCGACGAGCGCGTTGCAGGGCTT
>NZ_CAAAFT010000095.1:40730-46849 GCF_900634765.1 Candidatus Protofrankia californiensis
CGTCCAGGGCGCGACGAGCGCGTTGCAGGGCTTCGGTACGGGTCGCGCCCGTGACGATCAGCTTGGCAAGCAGCGAGTCGAAGGCACCACCGATCACGTTGCCGGATTCGACGCCGGTGTCGACGCGCACGCCCGGCCCGGTGGGCGCGACGAACCGGGTGACCGTTCCCGGCGCCGGCAGGAAGCTGCGGCCCGGATCCTCACCGTTGATGCGGAACTCGATCGAGTGCCCCCGTGGGGTCGGGTCGACCGGGTCCAGCGCCTCACCTTCGGCGATCCGGAACTGCGCCCGGACGAGATCGATGCCGCTGGTCTCCTCGGTGACGGGATGCTCGACCTGCAGCCGGGTGTTGACCTCGAGGAAACTGATCATGCCGTCCCGGGCGACGAGGAACTCGACCGTCCCCGCTCCCACGTAGCCGGCCTCCCGGCAGATCGCGCGGGACGCCTCGTAGAGCGAGTCGTGCTGGGCCTCGGTGAGGAACGGTGCCGGCGCCTCCTCGACGAGCTTCTGGTAGCGCCGCTGCAAGGAGCAGTCCCGAGTGCCGACGACGACGACCGTGCCGTGGCTGTCCGCGAGGATCTGGGTCTCGACGTGGCGTGGCTGGTCGAGGTAGCGCTCCACGAAGCACTCACCGCGGCCGAAGGCGGCGGTGGCCTCACGCACCGCGCTTTCGAACAGCTCGGGTAGCTCCTCGGCGTTCCAGGCGACCTTGAGCCCGCGGCCACCGCCCCCGAACGCAGCCTTGATCGCGACCGGCAGTCCGTACTGGTCGGCGAAGGCCACGACCTCGTCCACGCTCCCGACCGGGTCGGCGGTGCCCGGTGCCAGCGGTGCGCCTACGGCGAGGGCGATATGGCGGGCCGCGGTCTTGTCACCGAGGCGCCGGATCGCTTCGGGTGGCGGTCCGATCCAGGTCAGCCCGGCGTCGATGACGGCCTCGGCGAAGTCGGCGTTTTCCGACAGGAAGCCGTATCCGGGGTGGACGGCGTCGGCGCCGCTGGCGCGACACGCGTCGAGAATCTTGTCGATCCGCAGGTACGAATCACCCGGCGTGCTGCCGGAGAGGGCGTACGCTTCGTCCGCGATGCGTACGTGCAGGGCGTCGATGTCGGGCTCCGCGTACACGGCGACGCTGGCATACCCGGCGTCGCGGCATGCCCGGGCAACCCGGACAGCGATCTCTCCCCGGTTGGCAATGAGGATCTTACGCACGTTTCTCCCGTCCTCGTTCAGCGTGGCTGAGTCTAGGCGAGTTCGGCGGTGCAGGCTGTTGTTCTGGCGCTGGCAAAAGGAATCGTCGGGCAGGTCGTGTACTGCCGGGGCAGTGGTCCCTCCGACGGACTCGATCACCGACATTGATCGGGCGGGTCTGTTGGTCGGATCTGCGCTTGCCGGAATCGCGTTAATGGTGTATTAGCATGATCCCATGCATGATCGTAGGAGACGCCGGGGAATGCGCTTCCCCAACGCCTCTCAAACCTGTCATTCACGTCGTTTCGCGATGCCGGACCGGATGCCCGGCCTTGCACACTGGTCGGCGATATCGGATTGTGATCACAAAATTACCAGTCGGCGCGTGTTCGGATACCTTGAGTGAACCCTGTCCGGCGCCACACGTCCGGTCCGGAATGCACGCTCTGCCGAAATGCCGTGGACCGGTCCGTCCAACCCGAGGGAGCCGGCTGTGGGGCTCTCGGCGCTGCCGCCCGCAGGCAGAGCACCGCTACCAGGGCGGCTATTTCCTCGGCGGACGCGTTCGTCGGCACCACCCGAAGGTGCGGGGCACGACCGTCACCACCGCTGTCCATCTGATCATCCTTTCGTGGGTCTCGGTCCGTTCGCCGACCCCCGCCACCGGTGGGACGGCAAGGATCGGCAGGAGTGGCCGGGACGTCCCGCGTGAGCGTTACGGCAGGATCACAGCGGGATGTTTCCATGCTTTTTGGGAGGGAGGGACTCCCGCTTGGTCCGCAACAGCCGAAGAGCCCGGATCACCTCACGCCGGGTCGCCGACGGAGGAATGACCGCGTCGACGTATCCGCGTTCGGCGGCTATGTACGGGGTGGCGAAGTGCGCGGTGTAGTCGGCGATCAGCTCCGCGCGGCGGGCGTCGGGATTCTCGGTGGAGGCGAGCTCGCGGCGGTAGATGATGTTCACGGCGCCCTGGGCGCCCATCACCGCGATTTCCGCGGTCGGCCAGGCCAGGTTGATATCGGCGCGCAGGTGCTTCGAACCCATGACGTCGTAGGCGCCGCCGTACGCTTTACGTGTGATAATGGTCACTTTTGGAACCGTCGCCTCGGCGTAGGCGTATATAAGTTTCGCGCCCCGGCGGATGATGCCGTTCCATTCCTGCGAGGTTCCGGGCAGGAAGCCCGGCACGTCGACCAACGTGAGAATCGGGATGTTGAAGGCGTCACACGTTCGGACGAAGCGGGCCGCCTTCTCGCTGGCGTCGATGTCGAGGGTGCCGGCGAAATGCATCGGCTGGTTGGCGACGACGCCGACGGAACGCCCGTCCACCCGTCCGAACCCGCAGATCATGTTCTGCGCGAACTGGGCGTGGACCTCGAGGAAGTCACCGTCGTCGAGAAGGTAGCCGATCACCGTGTGCATGTCGTACGGCGTGTTGGGGGAATCCGGGACGAACACGTCCAGCTCCGGACTGACCTCCGCCTCCACGTCGGCCACCTCGGCGAAGGCGGGGGCGTCTGTCAGGTTGTTCGACGGCAGGAACGCCAGTAGCGCCTTGGCGGTCTCCAGGCAGTCGAGCTCATCCGCGGCCTGGAAGTGGGCGACCCCGCTGCGGGAGTTGTGCGTGTGGGCGCCGCCGAGCTCCTCCATGCCGACGTCCTCGCCGGTCACGGTCTTGATGACGTCCGGACCGGTGATGAACATGTGGCTGGTCTGGTCGACCATCAGCGTGAAGTCGGTGATGGCGGGGGAGTACACGGCACCGCCGGCGCACGGACCCATGATCAGCGAAAGCTGCGGGACGACTCCCGACGCCATCACGTTGCGATAGAAGATCTCGCCGTACAGCCCGAGCGCGACGACGCCCTCCTGGATGCGCGCGCCGCCCGAGTCGTTGATGCCCACCACCGGGCAGCCGGTCTTCAGAGCCAGATCCATGATCTTTATGATCTTCTCGCCGAGAACCTCGCCGAGGCTGCCGCCGAAGACGGTGAAGTCCTGGCTGAACACGCACACCTGACGGCCGTCGACCGTGCCGTAGCCGGTCACCACACCGTCACCATAAGGGCGGTTTCGGGCCAGGTCGAAGTCGTGCGCACGGTGCCGGGCGAAGGCATCCGTCTCGACGAAGGAGCCGGGGTCGAGGAGCGCCTCGATGCGCTCACGGGCTGTCATCTTGCCTTTGGCGTGCTGCGCGTCGACGGCCCGTTGGGAACCGGCATGCACCGCTTCGTCGGTCACTCGCTTCAACTCGGCGATTTTGCCGGCGGCCGTGAGAGGATCGGGTGCCAGATCCTGCGAGGGGTTCTGAGCGGGAACGGGAAGCGCCATGCCGGGCAGCGTACGGCCGGCGCGGCCTCACGTGCTCGATTCGCCGGCAACAGCCGCTGCACCCCAGGCGCGCCGCCGCATCCGGGCCGCGCCCGGCAGGGATCTGGCAGAGACGTGATAATTCGGTATCCGCCGCATGAGCCCGCCGGCGCATTCCGGCGCATTCCGGCGCGGTTGCGGCCGGCGCTGGGATACCGTGGACGTGCGACTGCGGTGCGATATGATTTTTCGTACGTCTGCGGTGAGGATGCGGTGGCACTCTGGCTGACATGTGGATATCGATGACGCGACACCGACGGTTTCCTCTGGACGGCGGCCTGCTGCCGGCCGCTCTTGCCGGAGACGGCCTGGATGTCCGGGTCGTCCAGGAGACCGGTTCGACCAATGCAGATCTTGTCGCTGCCGCGAAGGCCGGTGCTGGCGAGGGCCAGGTGCTCGTCGCCGAGCTCCAGTGGGCCGGGCGCGGGCGTCTCGACCGGTCGTGGGCGTCGCCGTTGGGTGCGGGTCTGACTTTCTCCGTACTGCTGCGGCCTGCCGTGCCGGCGGGGGTTCTGGGCTGGCTCCCGTTGGTCACAGGCCTGTCACTGGTCTCGACGCTGCGTGAGTTCGCGGGGATACCGGCGACCCTCAAATGGCCGAACGATGTGCTCGTGGACGGCGCGAAGCTGGCGGGGATCCTGGCCGAGGCCGTTCCCAGCCAGTCCGGGACGGCCGCGGTGGTTATAGGTGTGGGCCTCAACGTCGACACCGACGTCGACGAGCTGCCACCGGGAGCCACCAGCGTCGTGTTGTGCCAGCAGCGGGCGTCGCGACCGGCCGTCGGCCGTGGCGAGTTGCTCATCGAGCTGTTGCGGGGGCAGGTCAGGGTGTATCGGCGGTGGCTCGCCGAGCCCGCCACCGCCGGGGATGCCTACCGGTCGGTGTGCGACACGCTCGGCCAGCAGGTGCGGGTCGAGCTGCCCGACGGGTCGGCCGTCACGGGAACCGCGACCGATGTGGACGATCACGGCCGGCTGGTCGTCGACGGGCGGGCGTTCGCCGCGGGGGATGTCGTCCACCTCCGCTGACTAAGGCGGCCTTCACCGCGTAGTGACGCCGCCGCGCGACGCTGACCGGGGCGGCCTTGCCGCCGGATGGCGCCGTGGCCGGATGGCGCCGTGGCCGGATGGCGCGTCCGCCAGCCCCTCGGCCCGGCCGCTGCCCCGACGGTGAGACGATCGCCGGGTGGGATTCCCGGACAACATTCTGACCAGCGACGAAGAGGTCGTGCTGCACCTCCATCCACACTGGATCAGGCTGGCCGGACCGGCGGCGGCCTTCGTCGTGCTTCTCGGCCTGACCCTGTTCGGTGTACTGGCTGTTCCGGCGGGTTCGTTCCAGCACGCGGCCCAGTGGCTTGCCATCACAGCCGCGGCTGTCCTGCTCTTTTTCGCGAGCCTGCGGCCGTGGCTGCGGTGGATCACGACGAGCTACGTCGTCACGACGGAGCGGCTCGTCATCCGCGAGGGAATTCTCTCCCGCCACGGCCGTGACATCCCGTTGCTCCGGCTCAACGACATCTCGTTCGACCACTCGTTCTGGGAACGCCTGGTGGGATCCGGTACGCTGACGATCGAAAGCGGGGGAGAACGCGGTCGAATCGTGCTGGCGAACCTGCCCCACGTCGAAGAGGTGTACGGCACGCTCTACCAGCTGGCCGAGGAGAACGCGACACGGCTGCGCGGTCCCGCCGACGACGGCGGTTATTCACGTTAGTTTCCTCGGGCCTGCAAGCACACAAAAAACAAAGATTGCGTGCTCTTCGGTCGACAGTTTCCTCGGGTCTCCGAGCGCGTGAAAAACAATAGTCGTGTGCTGTTCAGTCCGGTCGCCACAGCCCCGTCAGGTCAGCGGATCGAATCCCTTCCACCACTCGAAGAGCGCCGCCGCGTCGGTGCTCCCGGCGGCGAAGGTGACGAGATCGTCGTCGTAGCTCCAGAATATGACGTAGTAGCCGTTGTCGTAGTAACACAGCAGCGATCCGACGTCGACATTCGGGTCGCTGCGCAGATGCCAGGTCTCGACACTGTTCCTGCCGTTCCGGCAGGCACCGTCCTCGGTGATCTGGTCCGACCGGTACTCGATGTCGCCGTGCAGCGAGCCGCTGTCGTAGTAGTGGAAAGCGCGTACCGTCGTCCCGTTGCTCGACCTGCATTTCAGGGACGCGTCTATGTCGGAGTCCTCGTCGTCCGAGTTTTCCACACAGTCGGTCATTTCGGTGGGGTCCAGCATCGCTTCCAGGTCGTTTTCGGCCGCGGTGAGGCCGCCTGTGGACCTGGTGGTCGATGGTGTCGTGGAGGGGGTTGACGGCCGGGTGGACGTCGTGGCGCTCGTCGGCCCCGCAGGGATCACCGGCAGGGTCGGGCCGGCGGATGGTCCGGTCTTCGGTTTGTCCGAACTAGCCGCGGTCAGCGCGATCACCGGGACGGCGACGGCGATGAGCACCGCCGCGGCGATCCCGGCGATCAGTCCTGTCCGTCTCGAGGCCGGTCGTCCCGATGGCCCGCCGGACGGATACGGGCCGGACGGATACGGGCCGGACGGATACGGG
>NZ_CAAAFT010000095.1:46874-48746 GCF_900634765.1 Candidatus Protofrankia californiensis
GGCCGGACGGATACGGGCCGGACGGATACGGGCCGGACGGATACGGGCCTGCCGGGTACGCACCCGGTGGCGGGTATCCAGTAGGCGGAGGGTATCCGCCTGATGGCGTAAGGTTACCCTGAGGGCTGGTCTGCGGCGTATAGGGGCTGTGGGGGCCGGAGGGGAACTGGCCGAACGGGTACCGGGCGGTGGGTACGTACTGGTCCTGTGCTCCGGACGGGTACTGCCCTTGCGCTCCGGACGGGTGCTGCTCCTGTCCGTGGCGCGGATCCGCGTCAGGGCCAACCGCCGCCGCGTTCGTGGCGGATTCCGGGAGAATGCGGGTCGCGTTGGGGTCCGAACCGGAGTGCGCAGCAGCGGCCCCGCCGGCTGTTGCAACCCCGCCGGCTGCCGCGGCCGCGTATCCCGCCCCATACCCTGGCGCCGTGGGGCTGTCCACCGCGCCGACGGTGAGCAGCGCGCCCAACGGGATCGCGTATTGAGGATCGCGTGGGGGTCGGGGCCGAACGCCGCTCATCTCCAGTAACAGTGCTGATATCCGGGGTATCTGGGCTGATCCGCCGACGAGAAATATCTCGGCGAGCTCGCCCGGCCGCACACCCGCGTTCTCGGCCGTCCGGATCAACTCCGTCACGGTGGCGCGTAGCTCGCCGTCGATCGAGGCTTCCAGATCCGCTCGGGTGATCTCGACGTCTCCCACGGATCCGCCGACCCGGACGGTATGGCTGGTCGTGGTCGACAGCGCTTCCTTCGCCGCGACGACCTGCTGGCGTATCCAGGTGCGCAGTTGCTGACCGGACGGGCTCGGGTCGGCCCACAACGCGTTCCAGGCGCGTGAATCGGTCTTGCCGGCACGGTCCGCGACTCTGCGCAGCAGGATATCGTCGATCTTGTTGCCCCCGAACTCGGGGTTACCACCGGGCTCGCCGCGGATCTCGAACCCCCCGGGTGTCGCGGTGAGAATGGTTGCTGCGAAGGTTGCGGCGCCGAGATCATAGACGGCGATGGTCGACCCCGGCCGGAGGCCGGCCGGGTCGGCCTGCCAGCGGGCTGCCGCAATCGGTTCCGGGAGCAGGGTGACGTTGGTCAGGCCCGCCCTGAATGCGGCAGCCCGGAGCCGGTCGACCTCGGCGCCACTCCACCGGACCGGTGCCGTGAGGACCACCTGTGCCGGCGGCGGGCCTGCGATGTGACGCGTTGCCTCGTGTGCGACCTGCCGCAGGACGGCCGCGATCAGCTCGATCGTGGGGATGACCGTGCTGCCGAGCTGCACCTGGTCGGTGCTCTCCAGGGCCTGCAGGGGGCAGGGTTGCGCGCGGTCAGGATGCGTTGCCGCGATGTCGGCGGCGGCCGAGCCGGTCAACAGCCGGCCGTCGTGGCTCAGGCTGACAACAGCACGCATCGGTCCGTCCGGAGCAAGCCGTAACGGTTCCAGCCGGCCGTCGACGGCAACCGCGGCGGTGGTGAAGCCGGTGCCGATGTCGACGGCGAGTGTCAGTCCGGTTGCCACGTCCCCCCCGGGTAGATAGTCATGCGGATCTTCTGATCCGGTCTGCCCGAATATGACAGCCTTCATCCAGTACGGTGGCCGTGGTCCGGGTCATGGGGGCAGGCATGATGGTGGCGGCGCCCGAGGCGGAGCGAAGCCGCCCGGTGCGTCTGCGAACGTTGCCGATACTACGCACGGTCGCCATCCGGCGGATTCCCGGCTCGACGGCGTGTGGGCGCCGGTACGGGACGGCGAGATCATCGACTTCTCCGCACGTGACCGGCGTATTGTGTGACCGCTGTCCGGAACGTTGTGTGACTGTTGTCCGGAACCTGGGCCGGCGCCGGCCGGACCGCCGCGAAAAGTGTTGCGCAGCGCAAGCC
>NZ_CAAAFT010000095.1:49226-54787 GCF_900634765.1 Candidatus Protofrankia californiensis
GTCCGGAACGTTGTGTGACTGTTGTCCGGAACCTGGGCCGGCGCCGGCCGGACCGCCGCGAAAAGTGTTGCGCAGCGCAAGCCGTGACGGGAAAGAATCGTGTTGAAAACCCAGGAGTATCTGTTTCGATACCGCCTGTTCCCTGCGGTTACCGGCGGCTTTTCCGCAGTTACAGACGGCCTACCGGCTCGGGTAGGCTCTGACTACGCTGAGCATCGGCTGCGGCATACAGCACGGCCTTCGGATCGTCGGGATGCAGGAAGACCCACCGCTTGTACGCCCAGAACCTGAAGATGGTCCCGAGGCCGGTACCGACCACGTTTCCGGCTAGATTGAAGGCCAGCACGCTGTCCAGGCCCAGCACATAGCGGGCGATCCCGAGGCACCCTAGGGCGATCCCGAGCCCGATGCCGTTGAGGATCACGAAAAGAGTGTATTCACGCCGTAGGCCCGTACGTGCCCGGTGCGTGAAGGACCAGTGCCGGTTACCGATATAGGCACAGGTTGCGGCCACGATGGTGGAGACGGTTTTCGCACTGAGCCAACCCATGCCGAAAAGGCCGTGGCACAGGTTGGAGATGAGGACGTCGACGAAGTAGCAGAAGCCGCCGACGACACCGAACTTCGCCATTTCATGAACAAGTAGCTGCCAGCGCGACCGCTTGGAACCGCCGTCCATCGTTGCCACGCTCACCTCATATGATCTTGACCGGTTTGTATCACCGGCTGAGCGTACAGACAGCTTCCATAGGCTCATCCGACCCCCCCAGGTTTCCAGCGATCTCCAACGGCGTAGGCAAAGTCGTGATCGCGGTCGCCGTTGGCCTGCTGGGTGTGCAACCCGCCGACATCATGTCCTCGGGTTGCTCAGTGAACTGATCCCCTTGCGGTAAGTATGACCCGTGCCCCGTGGGGCGATGCATTGTGGGCCTGGCCCGGCTTGGCGCCGGGTCGGCATCATGACGATGCGGGACGCGGTGAACCGCTGGCGGAATCGGCGTGGCCGCGTCATGCTGGTTGAGGCCAGCTGTAGTGACGGCCCGATGCTTGGTCTCCCGGAGAAGTGCCCGCCGGGTCGCGACGAAGCGTCGCGCACTGTCGGTGGGTTCCACAGCGACCTTCACGGCGACGTTGCCGTGTGCCTCATGGGTCGGCATCCGCTGCGCGTCCACCGTCCCCATATGTCCATTGCCTCGTGTGTCCACCGCGCCGATGGAGGTTGTACAACCATGACCATGGTCGACGCCCGCGATGATCCATCGCGGCTGGAACGCTCTCGCAGCGCCACCGACATGCTGGCGGGGCGCGCCGCGGAGTTCGCGGCCGCCCGGCGGACCGGTGGCGAGCCGATGCGGGCCCGTCCGGCCCGCCCGACTACCGGAGTTGCGGTTCTGGCCTGCATGGACGCGCGCCTGGACGTGCACGCCCTGCTGGGCCTCGGCGAAGGTGACGCGCATGTCCTGCGTAACGCCGGCGGGGTGGTCACCGACGACATGATTCGCTCGCTGGCGGTCAGCCAGCACGAGCTGGGCACCACTGAGATCATCCTGTTGCGCCACACCCAGTGCGGGATGGTCACGATCACCGACGAGGGATTCCGGAACAAACTGCTCGAACGCACGGGGTCCCGACCGGACTGGCCCGTCCACGCATTTGATGATCTTGAAGCGAGCGTGCGGTTGTCCATTTCGCTGCTCCGTTCCAACCCCTTCCTGGCCGCCACGACGTCGGTCCGGGGCTTCATCTACGACGTGGCGAGTGGCGCCCTGCGGGAGGTCTCGGCCTGACCGGTGTCGTCACAGTGACACGGTCCCGAGGCGCCGGACGCCGGTTGGTGCCTGTCCCAAGATGGGTCCCGGCTCTGCCGGTCCTGACGCTGCCGGTCCTGACGCAGCCGGCCCGCACACCGCCGTGACGCGCTCGACGGCGATTCGCCGGTCGAGCAGCCCCCGGTCAAGGTGGCGGCACAGGACCACCGACGCTCCGGCAGCCAGGGGAGACAGCAGCCCGCCGAGCAGCCCGTCGGGCGTGTCGTAGCCGGCCGTGGTCAGGATACGGTCCTGTTCGGTCAGGTCCCAGGCCTGCGCGTAGTAGGTGGCCAGACGCGTCAAGGTCCGCTGATTTGCCGGCGGCACCGGCGCGGTGAAGCGGTCGCCGTGGCTGAGGACCTCGCCCGCGAAGTCGAGTACTCCCGGCACCGGCTGGGCCAGCCGTCCGCCCATCGGGCGCAACGACAGAGCGACGATCTCGGCTCCGTCGCCGACCGCGATCGGATCATCCACGGCGTCCTCGGTCACGAACACCGCCACCGGTGGATCGTCGTGGTCGTCCGTCCCGGACACGGCATCCGGACCGGTGTCGACGTCGGGCCGTTGAACGGCCACCCGGGCGCCCGCCGACCATGCGGCGAGCAGCACCACCGCGGTTTGCCAGTGCGGTGGTAGGACTATCCGGACGGTGTCACCCGCAGCGATTCCGAGCGTGTCGACGAGCAGGTTCGCGGTCTTGGAGACCCAGTTGTCGACGGTGGCGGCGGACAGTTCGCTCCGCTCGCCGGTGGCGTCGTCGTAGAAGGTCAGCAGCGGGCGTACCGCGTCCGCGCGCACCCTGCGGGCCAGCAGCGCGGCGACGCCGCTCACGTCGGCCGCGCCGGCCGGGGGAGCCGCGCCGGCCACCCCGGCTGCGAGGCGGCCGGAGGAGCCGAGGGCATCAGCGGGCACGGCGGCCACAGCGGTGTCCAGGACGCCGTTGATGACCCCGTCGAGAAGGCGTCCGGTGGGGAAGGTCGATGAACTCATTGGATGCTCACGGTAGTGCACTGCCAGCCTGGTTGGTTACTTGGTGACGCGGACAGTACTGTGGTATGTCGGTTACGGGTAGGTCGGCCACGGCGTAGGTATGCCCCTTCACGGGGTGCAGGACGTGTTCGCCGGGGCGACAGGCGGTGCCGCTGAGGCGGGCGCCCCCGGCGCCGTCGCGGATCCTGGGACGGCTGATCCCGTGGCTCTCGTGGTAGTGGTCCCGCCGCCGGCGGAGCCGGCCGCCGTCCCCCGCAACGCGGTGAGGGGCTGGGTCGGCAGGTCCGGCGCGTCGGTCACACCGGTGAACGAGGTGCCAAGGACCAGGACCAGCCCCCGGCTGATGGTTGGATCCTCGATGGTTCGCGAGCCGGTGATCATACTACTGAGCGTTTGCGCGGCCTCTTCCTGCCCGGCCGGGTAGCGGATCTCCGTCATGACCTGTCCGGCCGGACCGGTGGTGGTCTTCATCGAACCGGCGAATCCCAGGGCGCTGAGGGCGCCGGTCGTCTGCGCGGCCAGACCGGAGCGGCCGGTCTTGTTGCGGACTTCGGCAATGGTCACCTGGCCCGGCGGGAGCAACGGCCGGCTGGTCGTCCCGTCGCCGCTCCCGCCGCCACTGGCCGGGATGTCGTCTGCCGCCGGTCGCAGCGGGGCCAGGAGGGCGGCCAGGCCGGCGCGATCATAGAACAGCACCTGGCCGTGCGGGGGTATCTCACCCTTGTCGTTGATGGCACCGTCGGACTTCGTCGGCACAAAGGTGGGTATGGTGATAAAAGTTACTTTTCCGCCGCCGACCGCGCTGAGTCGCTGCGCGATCTTGATCATCGCTCCGTTCTCGGTGAGGCCGTTGTCGACCTTGAGCGAGCCGCCGACGGCGCCGATCAACTGTGTGATCTTGACAGGGTTGGTGAGGACGCCCGCGCTGGTCGCCTTGTCCAGCAGCTTCGACAGGAACTGCTGCTGGCGGGCGACGCGGTAGGTCTCGTCCGGCAGCGCGTGGCGGGTGCGGACGAATGCCAGCGCCTGGTCGCCGTTGAGATGGTTGACGCCGAGCTTTCCCCGCCACTGCGAATAGTTGTCGTGCAGGTTGGACGTGCCACCACCTGGCAGCGGCGCAACGCACACGTCCACCCCGCCGACCGCGTCGGTCATGGTCTTGAAACCGGCGAGGTCGATCGAGATGAAATGATCGATCTTGAGGCTGGTCAGGCTCTCCAATGTGCGGGTGAGCCCTTCCACGCCGCCGTAGGAGAGGATGTTGGTGAGTTTGTCCTTGCCGTCCCGGGGCGCCTTCGGGATGCCGGGGGCCACCCTCACGAGGGTGTCCCGGGGAAACGACACCAGGGTAACGGCGCCGTCCGCCCCGAAGTGGGCAACGATCGTGGTGTCGGAGCGGACCCCGTCGACCTGGCCGTACTCACCGTTGGTACCCGCACGGCTGTCATCCCCGAGCAGGAGGATGTTCATCTCGCCGGGCCGTTCGGCCGGCCGCTCGCCGCCGGGCGACCATGCGACTCCGGTGATTGAGCTGTTGAAGTAGCGGTATGCCGCCCATCCGATGGAGCTGACCGCGAGGACCAGCACTGACAGGGCGGTGGCCGCCCCGACCGACAGCATCCGCAGCGGCGAGCGCACGTGACGGCGCGCGCTCAGGGGGAGCCGTGGGTTGAGCTCGGCGGGCAATGCCAGCCGGCGCGCAGGTCTGCGACTCACCGGCTTCCTCAATCCTCCTCGGCCGGGGCGACTGGTGTGGTGGTGTTGGCGTCCACGAGGCAGCGTGGCCCTGTCTGATTGGGACGCTTTGGGCTGCTCTGACGTTGCCATGAGGCGAACGACACCTCACCACCGGGTACTGGGAAGAACCACAAGTAACATCATCGTTACTCAAGCTGCGGTTCACGGATCATGAGCCCGGGGCGGACGGGCCCGCCGCAGGCCCATACGCGGGCGCCGGCACCGTACACGGCGGAAGGCAGACGGCATCGGCTGCGCTGACGATCCGGGAGACCGACTACGCCCGGTTCGCAGTGATTCTAGCCGGCTCGTAGCCGGTGACTTGGTGTGCCCGAACGAGAGAAACCAGACACTGGACGCCGGTTCAAGGGATGGCCGGACACCTGCCCGGGAGGCCTGGAACCCGCCTGATAGACCTAAAACGTACAGCTGGCGGTGAGCTCGGCTGCGGTGACGGCCGGAGTCGGAGCCGGGGGTGAGGGCGTCGGGTTCGGCCGGGCGTGCTGCGAGCCGAGCCGGCCCGTCGTCGTGTCGTCCGCCGCCGTCCCCTCCCTGCCTCCCGCGCCTGCTGACGTGTCGGTCGTGTCTGTCGTGCCGGCTGTGCCGGTAGCGCCCCCTGCGCCTGTCGTGCCGCTGCTCGGCCCCGAGCCGGCCACCAGTGCCTTCGTGTTCACCCCTTTGAAGCCCGCACCGACCACCAGCGTGATGTGAGCCGACAGCGACGGGTCCTCGCGTAGCTGCGCTCCAGGGACCGCGGCAGCCACGGTGCGCGCCGCGGCGAGCCCGTCCGGGCCGTAGCGCACCAGCGAGGTGGCCGCGTGCCGGTCGTCGGCGCTGCTGACGTGGGCGACCCGGAATCCGGCCGCGGCCAGTTCCTTTGCCGCGCTGGTCGCGAGGCCACCCGTGGTGGTGCCGTTGAGGACGTCCAGCGTGATCGACGACGGCCGGACCAGCGTCGTCCTGCCGGCAGGGTCCGTCGGTGTCGCCTTCGGTGTCGCCGTCGCCGTCGGTGTTGGCCTCCCGGGT
>NZ_CAAAFT010000096.1:0-2459 GCF_900634765.1 Candidatus Protofrankia californiensis
TCGGGCAGGCCGTAGCGCTGCCGGACGAAGGACAGTGCCTGCTCGCCGTTGAGATGGTTCTCACCCACGACGCCATGCCACTGTGAGTAGTTGTCATGCAGGTTGGACGTACCGCCGTCCGGCAGCGGCTTGACGCATACCGTCACCCCGCCGATGGCATCCGTCATGGCCTTGAAACCGGCGAGATCGATCGACACGAAATGATCAATCTTGATGTCCGTGAGGTTCTCGATCGTTTTGATCAGCAGGGACGGGCCACCGATCGTGATCACCGAGTTGAGCTTGTTACGGCCATGGCCGGGGATGCGCACAAGGGTGTCCCGGGGGAACGACACCAGCGTGGTCGTTCCGTCCGCATCCAGGTGGGCAAGCATGGTCGTGTCCGCGCGTTCCCCGGGGACGACTTCCTGGCTCTGGTACATGTTGCCGGTGCCTGCCCGGCTGTCCGACCCGACCAGCAGGAAGTTCGCGGTCCCGGGCGGGGCCGCGGCCGGCCGCTCACGGTCGTCGCCGAGCGCGAGGGCAACTCTGTTGATCTGAGCGTCGAAATAGCGATAGATGACGTAGCCGCCCGTGCTCGCCACGACGACCGCCATCGACAGCACGCCGGCGAGGGCGAGGAGCAGCTTCTGGCCCAGGCGGCGTTGCCGCCGGGTCTCCCCCCGGGTGCGAAAGAACCATGATCGCTTCGCTGTTGGCCCGCTGATCCGAGAATCCGGGCCTGTGGAGGAGTCCTGGCCCGGGTGTACCGCAGTGCTGGTGGACTGGTCCACGGGAACCCTGGTCGTAGCGGTCACCGTGCCGTACCTCCCACCCCCACCATGGCCTGGCACCGGCTCACAAGCATGTACGCCGTCCGATGTGTCCCACGCCCCCGATATGGTCCTGTGTACCACTATGTCCCAAGTGGCGGCCTCAAGTGGCGCCGCGTCCGGCGTATCGCCGGGTTGTCCGGGCCTCCGGCGCCATGGTCACGTCGCCTTCGGTCGGTATGCCGGTAGCCTCGCCGCTGTTCGCGGGTCGGGTTCCGGATTCATCGCGGCATTACCCCTGTACCGCCGATGTCATGACTGATGCCATGGCCGCGGTGGACAACTGTGGTCCTGATTGTTGAAGGTACCCGTCGTAGGCGCGACGCACCCGTTGCGGGGATGCCGCAGGACGCGGCGAGTCCCGCGTTCCCGCGGCATCCAGCCGGCACCGGGGCGCGTCGCAACAGCACAGCCGCTGCCGAAACAATGCCGTTCGGCGCGTATGGGCTCGTCTCGTACGGGCTCGTCTCGTACGGGCTCGCATGGTCGCCGTCCAGCCGCACGATAGAGTTCGGATCATGAAGGCTCTTGTGCTTGCCGGTGGTTCCGGAACACGGTTGCGCCCGATCACCCACACCTCGGCCAAGCAACTTGTGCCCGTGGCGAACAAGCCGGTGCTTTTCTACGGGCTGGAAGCAATAGCCGACGCGGGTATCACGGATGTCGGGATCATTGTCGGGGAGACCGCCGCGGAGATCGAGGCCGCCGTCGGCGACGGTGCCAGCCTGGGGATCGAGGTCACCTACATCCGTCAGGAGGCACCGCTGGGCCTCGCCCACGCCGTGCTCGTCGCTCGTGATTTTCTCGGTGACGAACCGTTCGTGATGTACCTCGGCGACAACCTGATCATCGGTGGGATCTCGGGGCTGGTGGAGGAGTTCCGCCGGAGCAGGCCGGACGCCCTCATCCTGTTGACGAAGGTCTCCAACCCGTCCGCGTTCGGTGTGGCGGAGCTGGGACCCGGCGGGCAGATCGTGCGTCTCGTCGAGAAGCCGCAGCAGCCACCCAGCGACCTCGCCCTTGTCGGGGTGTACCTGTTCGGCTCGGTGGTCCATGACGCCGTGCGGGCGATCAAACCGTCCGCGCGCGGCGAACTGGAGATCACCGAGGCGATCCAGTGGCTCGTGGACGGTGATTACGAGGTTGCGCCGCACCTGGTCGAGGGCTACTGGAAGGACACCGGGCGGCTCGACGACATGCTGGAGACCAACCGGCACCTGCTGGAGTCGCTGGAGCCGGACATACGCGGTGTGATCGACGAGGACAGCACGGTCGTCGGCCGAGTCGTGGTCGAGGAGGGCGCGTCGTTGGTGCGGTCCACCGTACGCGGTCCGGCGATCATCGGTCGGGACACGAAGATCGTCGACTCCTATGTCGGCCCGTTCACCTCGATCTACCACTCGTGCACGATCGAGAACACCGAGATCGAGTACTCGATCGTGCTGGAGCGGGCGACCATCCGGGGGATCGGGCGCATCGAGGACTCACTGATCGGCCGGGATGTCGAGGTCGTCCCGTCGGGGGCCCGTCCGCGGGCGCACCGGCTGATGCTCGGCGACCACTCCCGCGTCTCGGTCGCTCCCACGTCCTGACCGGTCGGCCGGGTACGGGCGGAGCTGGGACACCCCGGCCGGATGGATGCCGGAC
>NZ_CAAAFT010000096.1:2825-5912 GCF_900634765.1 Candidatus Protofrankia californiensis
TGGCCCGGGAGCATCTGGCCGGCCCGGGGGACGCAGGCGAGCTTCGCGGACCATCTCGGCGACGGTCACGCAGGCGATCACCAGGCAGAGGACGAACGTGGCGATCGTCACTCCCGCGGGGAACGGCGCCCAGCGTCCGATCACGGTGACGACCTCGGTGACGTGCAGCGGGGGAACCGACTCGCCGCGAGGCAGCCAGTAGTACGCGCACACGGCCCACAGCGCTGCCGCCTGCATGACCAGTGCGCCGACCAGGACGATCAGGCTGGCGGCCCGTTCGTGCACGCGCAGCAGCCGGCCGAGACCGACGGCGGTGACGACGGCGAGGCCCACCACGCCCATGTACAGGTACCGGCCCTGGATGGCGATGGCCTGGGTGTATTTCAGGTAGTCCGAATAGCTGCGCTGGCCCACCAGCAGGTAGGCCAACAGGATCGGCATGAGCAGTACCAGTGGACGTCCGGACGCAGACGCGCGTAGACGGGCGAACCCGTGCCCCTGGGCTCCGCCGGTGATCGGCGGACGAACGACCGCCGCTATGACGCATCCCAGCACGGCTGTGGTCGCGATGACGATCGCGACCGGGGACAACTGAGGCGGTTCGAACATCCCGAGACCGCCCCAGAACCGGCTGATGATGGTCCGCCAGAAGTACTCGCACCACGTGTAGAAGGACTTCGGCAGCAGGATCGGCTCACGCCGTGGGGGTTCCGTCGCCCATCCGTTGGGCTGTACCGCGTCGTAGAGGACGTAGTTGCGGGCCCACCACCATCCGCCGGTGGCGCAGGCGATCCCGATCGCGAGCAGCGCCGGGGACACCGGCGGTGCCCGCAGCACCCGGGTGGGAACAATCCGGCTGTGGTGACGACGCGGGCTGTGGCGGCAGGAGCGGCGGGACCGGCAGGGGCGGGCCCAGCCGGCGAGATAGGCGGCGGCAACCACGACCACCAGGGGCAGGGCGAGTGCCTTGGTGAGGAAGGCGAGGCCGAGCAGCAGGCCGACGCCCACCGCCGTCCGCCGTCGCATGTCGCCGGTGAGCACGCCGGCGAGCAGTACCGTCAGCCCGCCCACCGACAGCATCAGCAGACCGTCGTTGTTGAACATGGCACCGACCCGGGTGAGCCCGGGGACGGCCAGCGGCATCACGGCGGCGGCCTGGGCCAGCGGCGCGCGCAGCCCGAACCGCCGCGCGGCCTCCCAGGCGAGCAACGGCAGCGGGGCCACGACGATGATGTTCAACAGGCGCAGGACCCAGACCTGCTGGTCGTAGGCCCAGTGCGAGGAGCCGGGCAGCGCCGACAGCAGGGCGGCCCCGACCACGTAGATCAGCGGTGGGTGCTGGACCATCTGGTTGGACAGCCGGCCGTCGGTGACCGGACCGGGTCCACCCAGCGCGTCGAATGACAGGCGCTGGTCGCGGGGGGTCGGATCGATCTCGGCGAACGGGGGTTCGCCACTGTTCCTGCCGCCCGACTGGAACATCTGGGCGTAACGGCCGCGGTCGAAGTCGTCCGAGGTCGCGGCGACTCCCGCGGAGATGATCCGTTCACCGGGTGCCGGCCAGCCGGAACCGTGCTGCAGGCCGTAGACCATGTCGACGTGCTGGGCCTCGTCATAGCCCATCCAGGTGGTGAAGGTGAACGAGTAGGTCAGCAGCAGCGCGAAATGAAGCACGGTCACCAGCACGACTGCCCGCGGCGGCCGGGGCCGGCGGGCACGTGGACGTGGCACACCGGTGGCAGGGGGGTCGGCGCTGGGCTGCCTGCGGCGGGCGCCGGCGTCCAGGTCCGGTTGCCGTGGGATCTCGGCCGTCGGCCATGCGAGCTTGATCTCTGCGTAATCGACGATCGTCATCTCTCCAGGACGACGGCAGCCGGCCGCCGTTGGTCAGCTGCGCCCGCGGTCAGCAGGCCGCTCTTAGCTTAGCCATACAGTTGCCGTTGGCAACTGTATGGCTACTACATGTGATTTCATAGGTCGTAGGTGCGAATCCGGCCGGGTATTGGGTCTGCGACACTTGCCGGGTGCGCGTGATGGTGACGGGAGCGGGTGGCCAGCTCGGGGTGGACCTGTGCCGGCTGCTGGAGTCGGATGAACGGGTCCGTGCCTGGGCGGGGTTCACCCGTGCCGAGCTGGACATCACCGATCCGGCGCGGATACGGGCCGTCGTCTGCGACCAGGCCCGGCCGGCGAAGATCCAGGGTGGTCTCGTGGTCGTGAACACCGCGGCCTGGACCGATGTGGACGGTGCCGAGTCCGACGAGACGGGGGCCTACGCCGTCAACGCCACCGCGCCGGCACATCTGGCCGCCGCATGCGCGGAGGTCGGCGCGACCCTGGTGCATGTCTCCACCGACTACGTCTTCGACGGGACCGCCGACAAACCGTACGAAACACACCACCCGACCGCGCCGCGCTCGGCATACGGGCGGACCAAGCTCGCCGGTGAACAGGCCGTGCTCGCGTTGTGCCCGTCGTCCTATGTGGTGCGGACCGCGTGGGTGTACGGCGCGTCCGGGCACAACTTCGTCCGGACGATCGCGCGGCTCGCCCGTGAGCGCGACACGCTTGCCGTCGTCGACGACCAGCGTGGCTCCCCGACCTGGTCGGTGGATCTTGCCGCCGGGCTGATCGATCTTGTGGCCGCCGGTGCCGGGAGCGGTCTCTACCATTGCACCGGTGGTGGCGACACGACCTGGTTCGGGTTCGCCCGCGCGATCGTCTCCGAACTCGGGATGGACCCGGAGAAGGTCAGGCCGACGACGACGGACGCGTTCCCGCGCCCCGCGCCACGCCCGGCCTACTCGGTGTTGTCGTCCCGGTCGTGGACGGACGCGGGGCTGCGGCCGCTGCGCCCCTGGCGGGACGCGCTGGCCGCGGCCTTCGCGGAGTCCGGCGACGTCCTGCGGGCCTGACGCCGTGGGCGCCTGACGGCCGTGGGCGCGACTGCCGGGTGCCTGCCGCCTTGACGCCGCGGTCCTGCTGCCTGCCGTTGTTGGGAAACCCTGTCGAGAAGCGTCGGTGGCGAGCGCTACCGTTGGGAGCGTGACGACCAAGACCGGTGCTTCGCCCGCTTCGCAGGCGACC
>NZ_CAAAFT010000096.1:5937-6560 GCF_900634765.1 Candidatus Protofrankia californiensis
CCGTTGGGAGCGTGACGACCAAGACCGGTGCTTCGCCCGCTTCGCAGGCGACCGAGACCAGTGGTTCGACCGTTTCGCGGGAGCAGGGCAGGCATGTCCTGGTTGCGGTGGCGTGGCCGTATGCCAACGGCATGCCCCATCTGGGGCACATCGCCGGCGCCTACCTGCCGGCCGACATCTTCGCCCGCTACCAGCGGATGGCGGGCAGCCGGGTGCTCATGGTGTCGGGCAGTGACGCCCACGGCACGCCTATCACCGTACGTGCCGACATCGACGGCGTATCGCCGGCTGAGATCGTCAACCGTTACCACCCGGAGTTCCTGCGTATCTGGGACGATCTCGGGATCAGCTTCGACCTGTTCACCTCGACGATGACCGACAACCATCGCGAGGTCGCGCAGGACGTCTTCACCCGGCTGCGGGAGGCCGGTTACATCACCTCCGAGGAGACCGTCCAGTTCTTCGACCCGCAGGCCGGTCGCTTCCTGCCCGACAGGTACGTGGTCGGAACCTGCCCGTTCTGTGCGTACGGCGAGGCCCGCGGCGACCAGTGCGAGAACTGTGGCCGCACCCTCGATCCGGACATCCTGCTCGACCCGCGCAGCAAGCTCACCGGCGCGGTT
>NZ_CAAAFT010000096.1:6639-8627 GCF_900634765.1 Candidatus Protofrankia californiensis
CTGCTCGACCCGCGCAGCAAGCTCACCGGCGCGGTTCCGGAGAAACGGGCCACCACCCATTTCTTCCTGCGGCTGTCCGCGCTCGCCGACGACCTGCTGGCGTGGTTGGAAACCCGCAGCGGCTGGCGCCGGCACGTCATGAACTGGTCCCTGCAGTTCGTCAAGGACGGCCTGCACGACCGGGCCATCACCCGCGACCTGGACTGGGGTGTTCCGCTGCCCACCGACGAGCTCGGTCCGGGCAAGCGGATCTACGTCTGGTTCGAGGCCGTGATCGGCTACCTGTCGGCGAGCAAGGAATGGGCGAGCCGGGCCGGCGATCCGGACGCCTGGCGTGACTGGTGGCAGAACCCGGACGCGTCCAGCTACTACTTCGTCGGCAAGGACAACATCCCGTTCCACACGGTGATCTGGCCGGCGATGCTGATCGGCTACGGCGGGTTGGAGCTGCCGACGGACGTCCCGGCCAACCAGTACGTGACGTTCGGTGGGGCAAAGGCGTCGAAGTCCGCGGGGATCGGGCGCGGGGTCCGGGAGTACCTCGACCGGCTCCAGCCGGATGCGTTGCGTTACGCCCTCGCGACGGTGCTGCCGGAACAGAACGACACCGAAATCACCGACGCGGACATCATCCGGCGGATCAACGACGAGCTGATCGCGAACTGGGGCAACCTGGTCAACCGGGTGATGGCCCAGATCGGCAAGCGTTTCGACGGGCGCCTGCCCGACACCGGGGAGCTCGACGGCGTGCACGCCAAACTGATCGAGTCGGTGGACGCGGGTCTGGTACGGGTGGGCGAGCTGATCGAGCGGGTGGAACTGCGGGCGGCGCTGCGGGCCGCCATGGAGATCTCCGCCGAGGTGAACGCCTACCTGTACCGCGAGGAACCGTGGAAGACGGTCAAGGTCGACCCCGACCGGGCCGGGCGCAGCCTGGCCGTGTCGATCCAGGCGATCTCCGGCATCACGACCGCGCTCGCGCCGTTCCTGCCGTTCACCTCGGCTCAGGTGGCCGACGTCCTCGGCATCAGCCTGGACGTCTGGGAGCGTCAGCCCGTGCCGGCCGGTCACACCCTGACCTGGTCGGGGGCGCTGTTCACCAAGCTCGATCCAGACGCTCTGGGGTGATGCCCGCGGCGCCACCGGGGGGCCGGGCGGTGGGCGGTCGGATGCCGAGCGCCCGGCCATTGGGCACCCGGGTGGCCGGTGGTCGACTGGCCGGTGGTCGACTGGCTGGCGGCCGGCTGCTGGGCACCCGGATGGCTGGCGGTCGACTGGCGGATAGTCGGGCGTTGGCCGGCCGGGCATCGGGTGGCTGGCGGGCGGTCGGCTGATGGGCGGTCGGGCGCTGGGAGCCGCGATGCGGCGGCATGCCGTCTTCGTCGGGATCGCCGCGTCCGGGGGCGTCCTGCGCGCGCTGGTCACCGTCGCGTACCCGCCTTCGGTCATGTACCTCGGGGACTCGGCCGCCTACCTCGACCAGGCATGGACGGGCCTGTGGCCGGGGGACTGGCGGCCGTCCGGCTACCCGATGTTCCTCTTGCTGATCGACGGCCACGCCCATCTCACCAGGCTCGTGATCGTCCAGCATCTGCTGACGTTCATGGCCGGGGTGGGCCTGTACGCCGTCGCGCTTCGCGCCGTACGCGCTCCCTGGCTCGCAGCCTGTGCCGCCGCGCCCGTCCTGCTGTGGCCGTGGGTGCTCGACCTCGGCCAGTTCGTCCTCGCGGACAGCCTGTTCGGGGCGCTGGCCGCCAGCGGGGTGATCATGCTTGCCCGTCCCGGCCGGCCCGCCGTGCGGGCATGCGCCGCCGCGGGGCTGTTACTCGGAACGTCCGTGACGATCCGCCCGGTCGGTTACGGCCCACTTGCCGTGGGCGCCGTCGCGCTGGTCGCCGTGGTCGTCCGGACGCGCGGTCGCCGCGCTGACACCGCTGGTGGCGGTGGTGCCGGTGACACCGCTGGTGCCGGTGACACCGCTGGGGGCG
>NZ_CAAAFT010000096.1:8885-9377 GCF_900634765.1 Candidatus Protofrankia californiensis
CGCCGGCTTCTTCCTGTACGGACGGGTGGCGCCGTTCGCCGACTGTGGCGTCCTGTCCCGGCAGGACCTCCGGACGCTCTGCGACCCGCGGCCGGTGGCGCAGCGCCCACAACCCGACATGTACCTGTGGCCCCACGACTCGCTGCTGCGCCAGGGCAATCGCGGCATCCCCGCCGGGCGCGAGGAGCTCGCCGGGCAGTTCGCCGCCGAGGTCGTCCGGGCCCAACCGGCGATGGTGGCCACCACCACGGCTACCTATCTGATCGGCTACTTCTCGCCCGTCCGGCACGAGAACGCGCGGACCTCGCGGGCGGCGACCTGGGAGATGCCCGCGGAGCTGACCAACGTCCTGCCTGCTAAGAACCCGCATGCCGCCGACGGCCACTACGTCCTCACCGGGATCTCCCGGCCGCTCGCCGGGGTCCTCTCGACGTACAGCCGTCTGAGCTACCTGCCCATGCCCCTGGTGGGAACCGGTCTGCTCGCCGGCGT
>NZ_CAAAFT010000096.1:9402-10240 GCF_900634765.1 Candidatus Protofrankia californiensis
CCCGCCGGGTCGGATCCCGCCGGGTCGGATCCCGCCGGATTGGGTTCGGTCGGGCCAGGGTGCCTCGCGTCGGGTTTGTCCGGATCGGATCCCGCCGGGCTCGCTTCGACCGGATCGGGTTTGGCCGGGCCGGGTCGGATGTTCTGGCTGGCGTCCGGCGCGGGCATGTCCGTGCTCGTGCTCGCGGCGCTGACCGCCGGCTTCGACTACCGCTACCTGGGATCGGTCGTCGGCCTTCTCGGCGCCGCAGCGGTACTCGGCTGGACGGCCCTGGCGCGGACGCTGGGCCGTTTCCCGCGGATCCTGGTCGATACCGGAGGTGATCCAGGCGGCATCCCACCGGGCGGCGGAGGAACCGGAAGCGGTGCAGGAGCTGGCAGTGGAGCTGTCGACGACGAGAACGCGGTTCGGTCGTCGTCCAGGTCCCGATCCGTGTGATCGGGGTCCGCCGGACAGGCCCAGAGCGCCGGTCACGTAGTGCGGATACCGTCCGCAAGCACCCGTACGGACCATGATCCGAACGAGTTTGTTGTCGTGCACGCTTTTCGGCCGCATGAGCGTACCCAGCGACAAACTCGCGTCGATCTTCTCCGGTAGCCGGCGCCCCGTCGACGCATGCCACCGCTCGCGAGGTTACGCATGGTTACATAAGGGGCGCCCCAGGTCCTGCCCGTCTGGTTCCGGGGATTTCCGCCACCGGTGTCACCGCCCTGCGCGTGTCGCGGGCGCGGGCATGGGCCCGCAGCGGGTGAACGGGGTGATCTGGCCGGTCAGCGGCCAGGACCGTCGGGCCGGCTCGTCCGGGCACCAGCCGAGTCTGCCGAGCAGGGCGTCAAGG
>NZ_CAAAFT010000096.1:10455-10926 GCF_900634765.1 Candidatus Protofrankia californiensis
GCGTCGGGGAACACCAGGTTGTAGGTGACCAGGTACAGCGTGCCGGCCCGCGGACGCGCGGCGAGGAACGACGGGATCGAGGCATCCCAGCCCAGCGGAGGCAGGACGAGCGTGTTCGCCTCGGCGACCGGCGTTCCCGACGTGTCCGTCGTTGGATAGTCGGCGTAGTACTGCACGTAGTACTGCTGGGCCTTGTACCACTGCCGTTCGTCCCACCGCCCGGGGATCACGATCTGGACGTCGCCGGGCCTGGACGTCCGTCGCTGGACGGCGACCAGCTCCCGCATGTCGCCGAGTAACAGCGGGCCGGCCGCGCTCGCTCGGATCTGCCTGGTCCGCTGGGCACTGACCGCCCCGACCGCCAGGACGAAGACCAGGACCGTACCCATCGCCAACACGGCGATTGCCCGGATCAGCCCCGGCTGGCCCGGCTGGCCCGGCTGGCCCGGCCATGGTCGCTCCGGTTGCTCC
>NZ_CAAAFT010000097.1:0-5591 GCF_900634765.1 Candidatus Protofrankia californiensis
CAAGCGAAGCGATGGCTGTCCGGAACCCTGACTAGCAGGCCATATCCGGCCGCATGCCGTGTACTGGAGAAGATGTTCGACCGATCCGCCGAGGAGCTCATAGCTCCGCACGAGTCCACGACGGCGAAGGGCATCAACCACCCCACCGCGACCGGGGACACGACGATACCGCCTACGCTGAGCGGCCCGGTCCTACGGCTACATGACCAGACCTACCCTGGACATGCGATGGGAGGAATTTACCCACATCCTGGGCACGACGACCAGCCAGGAGAGCTGATCACGATGGCCACTGCAGACGCTGAAGACGCTCTTCGTTTCCTCGGACGTGCGGAGAACGCGACATCCCCCGAGATTCTTACCCTACTCTGGAACGAAACCCAGCGGCTCGCGCGCACATACGGCGACCAGCTCACCTGGCTAGTCGACGATCTAATCGTTGCACGGAAAGCCATCTTCCGGCTGCTTGACAGCCCAGCCCCTCCCAGCCAGACACGGGACCTTTACTTTCTCGGCGGAATCATATGCAGCATGCTGGCCCACACGGGTCGTGATCTTGGCAGTCTTGATACCTCGCTGATGTACCAGAACACGGCCTTACTTTGCGCCGAACGCGCCGGCCATCCTGGACTGCACATCGTTGTCCGGACCGAACAGGCCGCCTCGGCTTACTGGATGGGCCGGTATTCCGAATCCATACGGTATGCTCAGCTCGCAGCTAATGAGGCCGCGCGTGTCCGCGGTTCCATCGCAGTCCTGCCTGTCGTACAGGAAGCGCGGGCATGGGCAGCCATCGGCAACGCCGAGCTCACCCGCGCTGCTCTCAACAGGGGACGCGACATTCGCGAGCGTGTCACCCTCGACGACCTCGACGAGATCGGCGGGATGATGAGATTCTCGCTCCCCGAACAACTTGGAATCGTTGCCGGTACCGCAGCTTGGCTTCCGGACGCCGCTGAAGCAGAACAGGCCGCCAGCGAAGCCGTTGCCGCCATGACGAACGCGGCGCCAGCCAATCGCTCCTTCAACTCCGAGGCCATCGCACGAGCCGATCTAGCGCTAGCCCGCGTACGCCAACGAGCCCTGGACGGAGCGCACGACGCGGTACGCCCCATCCTGCAAGTTCCGGCGGATCGCCGCGTCCTCCCCATCCGCGCAAGCGTTCTGCGGCTTCATCATGCTCTTGCTGATCCCGTGTTCCACGGCTCGCCTGCCGCGCGCGACATAGCTGCCGAGATCGAAGTCTTCTGCCAACACCCTAACCCGGCACAACTGCCCGAATAGATCATCTTGCGTCCAGCGTACGCGTCGCCAATTTTCTCTACGGTGTTTTTTTTGAACTGACGCCCGGCCAGCGTCCGGCAAAGCCCAGGCCAGCGAGCGCGAGCAGCATCCAAGCTGCCAGGTAAAGAAACGCCGCCTGAGCGGAGACGGCGGACCACAGAGCACCGGCAATAGCGCTGGCCGCGACATTGCCGGCAGCCTGAATGCTGGCCAGCAGCCCGAACGCCGATCCACGGATCTGCGATGGGGCGAGGCTAGCGACGGCGGTGTGCTGGGCGGTTTCGACACAGCCGATCGCCGCGCCGGCCGCAGCGAACGGGAGCGCGAGGACGGCCAGGTGGGCACCGGTGACGGCAAAGCCGACGTAGGCGGCGGCGAACAGCGCGACCCCGGCGGTGAGAACCCGGACCGCGCCGTGCTCCCCGAGCCGGTCAGCGAGACGTCCGGCCGGCAGCGAAGCGGCGGTAGCAGCGACGTTGTAGAGGACGTAGAGCGCCAGCGCGAGGCTGGTAGCGGTGCGCTCGCCGTGGCCCGGCCGCAACAAGTCGGTGGCGCGCAGGATGAGCAGGGTCGCGGCGACGTTGCCCAGTTCGAAGGCGGCGATCGCGCCCATCAGCGGGCCGAGACCGGCGCGCAGAACCGGGCGGACACGAATACGCAACGGTACCCGCTGACGGACCTCGGCTTTCGGAGCGTACCGGATGGCGTAGACGATCGCGGCGGCAGCGAGCAGGCCCGGTATGACGGATAGCCCAATCGCCCAGCGGACACCGAACGCGGCGACCAGCCCGAGGGCGAGCAACGGGCCGAAGATCGCACCGAGGTTATCCATCATGCGCTCGAAGCCGTAGGCCCGGCCGTAGGCGGCGGGTGCGACCACGTCAGCAAGCAGGGCGTTACGTGCCGGTACCCGCACACCGCGGGCGGCCCAGGCCCCGGCACGCAGGACACCGACCTGCCAGACCGCGGTTGCGGCACCGGTCAGAGCCGCCAACGCCGCGGTGCTGGTGTAACCACCGACCGCAACCCGTCGGCGGCGGCCGGGGTCGTCGGCAACTGCCCCGCCGACCAGCCGGGCGGTGCCGGCCAGCCCGTCGGAGACACCCTCGATCAGCCCGAGCGCAGCGGCCGGCGCGCCGAGGGTGCTGGTGAGCAGGCTCGGTAGCAGTGCGGTGGGGATCTCGTGGCCGACATCGGCGAGCAGGCTCGCAGTCCCGATGCCAGCTACCCCGCGGGTCAGCCAGCGGTCGGACTCGGCTTCGACCGGTGGGGTGGTCTCACTCCGAGATGTGGGGGCGCTGCTCATGGACAGCAGTGTGCTGGAGCGTCCGGCCCTGGCGTCTCGGGAGGTGACGATCCACCCACATCGGTCGGTAGCGACCGCCCTTCAGGAATCCTGCTGCAACGTCAACGCGCTACGCCGAGGGTCCTAACCGCGAGTCCCGGGCATCGTATGGGTTTTCCGGGGCTCCGCCCCCGGCCCTCCGTCCGGAGGGGAGGGGCGCGAGTCCGCTGATCGCCTCCGCCGGACGGACACCCGGAGGGCTACCCCGGAACCTCCCACCCGGGCAAGGGCCGCACGGCCATGATCGGACGAGGGTTGATCCGGCGTCCCTTGTCCGGCCGGGAGAACCCGGGGTAGGGCGTAGTCTGCCCGACCGACGGAGGAGATCAGCTCAGGGAGAAACGTGACCGTAGGTCATAAAAACGGCGTTCGCTATCCGAAACGATGCACGGTCGGTGACCGAAGATTGCGGTCACCGACCGTGTCCCGGTTCGTTGTCGTCCGGACCGATGGCACTCAACCAGCCGGAGCGACAACGAAGGTTGTCATCGTGGGTGTGGTCCGGTCCGGTTGCGCTTCTTGTGCCAGAGGGATGCGTAGGTGGCTTCCACCGCAAGGGACGACCACCAGGTTGCCGCGTCCGCATCGGCGCTGGCAAGGTCTACGCAGATCTGTACACCGGCCGGCAGCACGAGCGCCGGCCGCAGGATGAACAGGTCCGAGCCCGGCGGGGGCAGTTCGACGCGCGCCGGCTCAGCCGGGTCCGCCATCAACAGGCCGCTGAAATGCGACCCGCTACCACCGGACCGGCGACTGTTTGGGATCGCGGCCATGAGTCTCTCACTCCTGTACACGCAGGGGTCAGGGATCAAGCCCCAGGGCCGGTGTTCCAGCACCGACCCCGGGTCGCTGCCGTCCGGCGTTCGATCCGGGAACCGCCCGCCAGAAGATCGATTACGGCGAAACGGTGAGATCAACTACAAACGGCACGCCTGTGACCTGCGAGACCCACGAAGTGGGGCGATATCACGACGGTTTCCACCTACGGGTCGGAGCGGGTGACCGAGGCGTAGACGGCGGCGGTGTGTTCGGCCGTGCGCCGCCAGGTGAACGTCCGAGCGTGGGAGCGCCCCGGGGCGGGGTCGACCTCCTCCTTGAGCACGCCGATCAGCGCGTCGGTGAAGGCGTCGGCATCCATCGGCGGCACCAGTCGCACACTCTTGCCGGCGAGCGGGCCGACGACCTCCCGGACCGCGGGGATGTCGGAGGCGACCACCTGGGTCCCGGCCGCCAGCGCCTCCAACGGTGGCAGGCCGAACCCCTCGTAGAACGAGGGGAAACACAGGGCACTGGCCCCGGCGACCAGGCTGCGGAGCTGGTTCGTCACCAGGTAGCCGACGGTGACGACCGCCCCGGCCGGCAGCCGTGACAGGTCAGGGGCCGGTCCCCACCCGGATGGCCCGACCAGGAGCAGCGGTGGTGCGTCGGCGACCTCGGCGTGCAGGCCGCGGACCGCCTCCAGCAGGGTCGGGAGGTTCTTGCGCGGCTCGAGGGTGCCGACGAACAGCAGATACCGTTCGGGCAGCCCGTGGGCGGCGAGCCAGCGCGCAGACGGCGGGGATGCGTCGAACCAGGCCGTGTCCACACCGAGCGGCGTCACGGTCACCATCGCCGGATCCAGCCGGTAGGTGTCGACGACCTCCGCGGCGATCGCCGCGCTCGGGGTGACGACCGCGGCGGCACGGCGCAGGCCGCGCGGGACCAGCTCCCGGTAGCGGGCGGACGCCGTGGAGACCGTGCCCGTGAGCTTGAGGTAGGCAAGGTCGTGGATGGTCAGCACACCGCGGGCGCGCCGCGGCGGTGGCAGCACGAAGTTCGTGCCGTGCACCACGTCGACCGCGCCGGTCAGCCACTCCAGCTTCGGCACTTCGGTGCGGGCCCATGCCTCGTGCATGAGCCGGGCCGGGATCCGGCGCGCGGCCGGACGCACACCCGGTGGCAGCGCCGGGGCGAACCCTTCGAGCCCACGCCAGGTGAACGCGGTCGCGGCCACGTCCAGGCCGGGCAGAAGCGGTAGTTCGGCGAGCAGGTGGCCGGTGTAGTGACCCACTCCGGTGCGCGGGCCGAGCAGGGGCGTTCCGTCCAGGATGACCCGCATCGGCCTCGTTCCTTTCCGCGTCTGCTGTCCCGGGCTCTTCGGAGTTACTGTGCGTAAAAGCGGTGGCGGGTGGCGATGTCGAGCCAGCGGGTGGCGAACGCCGCGTCCGAGTACTCCTGGGCGCGGGTGATCGCGCTTGCCGCAAGCCGCCGGCGCATCCCGTCCTCGGCGGCGAGGCGCCGGGTGAACGAGGCGAGCTGCTGCGGGGAGGTCCAGCGGAAGCCGTCGAGCCCGTGCCGGACGATCTCGCGCTGGCCCGCGTGGTCGATCACCACGGGAACACACCCCCCGGCCATGGCCTCTACCGTGGTCATCCCGAAGTGCTCGGCCGTCCAGGGCCGGCGGTCGACGTCCTCCCCGTAGCCGGTCGCGGACCAGAACACCGAACAGGTGGACAGCAGCCGTTCCACCTCGTGGCGCGGGGCGTTCGGGTGGATCTCCACCGGCAGGTCGCGGGCGGCGTCCCGGATCTTCTCCAGGTAGGGGAGCTGGGAGTCCTCGCACCCACCGACAACGTGCATCCGCCAGCCGGGCAGCGCGCCCGAGCGGTACAGCTCACCGAACCACTGCACCATCTCCAGCTGCCGCTTCGCGTGACCCAGGCCGGGGGCGAACAGCCGCCCCACGCTCAGCACCGAGTGTTCCCGCTCTTCGGCCGGGGTCAGGCTTGCCACCTGGATCGGCGGGTAGAGGATGTTGGCGTCGGTCCGCCACAGCCGGCGGATCCAGTCCCGGGTGTAGACCGAGTTCGCCATGACCACGTCGTAGGCGTCGAGGTACCCCAGATCACGCGGGTCCGCGAGCAGCCAGGGGAAACGCAGTGCCACGCGGGCCCGGACGCCTTCGCGCCGGTCGGTCACCCGC
>NZ_CAAAFT010000097.1:5689-8117 GCF_900634765.1 Candidatus Protofrankia californiensis
CAGCCAGGGGAAACGCAGTGCCACGCGGGCCCGGACGCCTTCGCGCCGATCGGTCACCCGCGGCCGGCTGACCGCCACGCCGAGCTGGCGCACGTCCCGGGAGGCCGCACCGCCTCCCGTCGGCGTGCCCGTTCCTTCCGGTGTGCCCGGTGTGCCCGCAGCGCCTGCCGCCGCAGGTGTGAACGTCTCGCTGACCAGGGTGAGCTCGGTCCCGGTGGACGAGGCGGGCAGCGGCACGGCGATCGGTGTGAACGCGCTGCCGACGTCGACGTCGGCGAGGGTCTGCCCGGCCGCGTCGAGGATGCGCAGCCGTACCGTCCCCGACGCTCCCGGACGGCCGATGTCGGCGTGCAGCCGCCGTTCACCCCCGGCCGCGACCGAGAGAACCCCCGCGCCGTTCGTCCAGACCCACTGCCGGCGGCGGCCGCCTTCGGGCGGATACCAGCCCGTCCCGTACCCCACCGCCGGACGCACGCCCCGCAGGAGCGGGCCGCAGGCGCGGATGGCGGTCCTGCGCCACCCCGCAGCGTCATGATCGGCCGGTGTCGGGAAGAAGCACAGGTACGCCGCATGCCTCGAGCGGGGGACCAGCCGGCTCATGTACGAACCGTTGACGAACAGGTCGTAGTTGGCGCTGACCTCCGCGACGGCGTCGTCGCCCCGGTCGGGCAGCAGGCGGTACCGGCAGCCGGACAGGTCGAGCCCGAGGTGGTCGCCGAGCGCGTCCAGGTCGACCGTCGAGTGCCCGAGGATGTCGACCTGGGCGCCTTCGGCCGCGAGCACCTGGGCGATCATCCCGTTGTGGCGTTCCCCGCCGCCCATGGAATGCCAGAACCTGTTGTAGACGGCGGCCCGTACACCCCCGGCAGGCTCGGGTACCTCCCGTGGGCCCCGCGCTTCTTGCGGGCCTTCCGGCTGGCTGCGTCCCTCCCGCGAGGTGTCGGCCGGGCGCTGCGCGGTGGCCTCGGCGGCGACCGGCTGCGCTGTGGCTGGCTGTGCGGTGATCGGCTGTGTCGTGGTCGGCTGTGCCGTCGGCCTGGTCATCGTTGCACCAGCCAGTTCTCCAGCTCGCGGTGGCGTGTCGACGCGGTCCGCGAGATCATCCGTCGGCGGGTCAGTATGGCCGGCAGCAGCCGCAGGTAGGAGGCGATGACCTTCAGCCGCAGCCAGGTCGGGCGCAGCGGGGGCCGGGAGCGTGCCGCCCATGCCTGGCGCAGCGTCCGGAGCGCGATCGACACGGTCGTGAGTGGATAACGGGCTACCGCCGCCACGGCGATCCGGGCGCTCGCGTCCTTGGTGAGCATCAGCAGCCGGTTACGGTCGGTGTGGAAGACGAACAGTGGCGACCACTCGACACTGGATGCCGAGTGGACGTGCCGCAGCACCGCATCCGGTATGTACCGGATCGTGTAGCCGTGGGCGCGGATCCGCCAGGACAGGTCCGTGTCCTCGTAGTAGAGGAAGAAATCGTCGTCGAACCAGCCGAGTTCGTGCCCGAGCCGGGTACGGATCGCCATGCCGTTGCCGCAGGCGGTGAAGACCTCTTCGGCCTGGGCGAACTGGCCGGTGTCGACCTGCTGGTAGCCGCGGTCGGCGCCGTAACCGTCGTGCAGCACGATCCCACCGACGTTGTTGATCACATCTATGCGCGCCACGCCGTCCGGGACGGTGAACTCCACCGTGGACGGTTCGGCGCCGGCGTCCAGGGTGACCGACCCGCCGTCCCAGCTCAGCGTCACCGGCTTGGGTGCCTGGCCGGCCCAGGTGAAGCCGAGCGTGACCGGGCCACCCTCCGGTACCGGGACGCACAGCTCGCCGTCACCGCGGGTCCAGAAGAACGGCGCCTCCGGGCCCCCTTCGGCGCCGAAGGTCAGTTTCTCCCACAGCACCTCCCGCAACGCCTCCCGCCCGTTGACGGTCACCGACGACACCCGGACGCCGAGTGGGCGCGAGTCGTGCGGGCCCGGGGTGAAGGTCGCGGTTGACAGCTGTAGCCGCAGGAAGCGGGGGAGGAAGACGACTTTGCCGGTGACCGCGCCGAGGCGTTCGCCGCCGGGGGCGTCGAACGGCGCCAGCAGGTTGTCCAGCCAGTCCGGCTCGGGCACCGCGTCGTTGTTGAGCAGAGCGGCGTACGGAGTGGTGACCGTGCGCAGCGCGAGGTTGTTGCCGCCGGCGAAGCCGAGGTTGGTCTCGGAGGGCACGAGCCGGACCCACGGGTAGCGCTCGGCCAGCAGGGTCCTGGAGGAGTCCGTCGAGGCGTTGTCGACCACCCACGTCTCGAAGGCGAAGCCGGTGACCTGTTTGGCCAGCCCGTCCAGGCATGCCGGCAGCAGGTGCGCGCCGTTCCAGTTGACGATGACGACGGTCACCAGCGGGCTGGTCGACGCGGTGGTCGGGCCGGTGGCGGCCGAGCCGACGGTCGGGCCGG
>NZ_CAAAFT010000097.1:8612-12788 GCF_900634765.1 Candidatus Protofrankia californiensis
ACGGTCGGGCCGGTGGTCGGGCCGGTGGCGGCCGGGCCGCTCATCCGCGGGTCCTCGCCTCGTAGTCGACCTTGAGCAGGCCACCGGCCTGCGGGCCGCTGATCCCGAACAGGTCGTCGAACCGTCGCTTGGTGATCGGGATGCCGGTGGCGGCGTCGGAGACGTGCACGCTGATCGCGAACGCGCCCAGCAGCTCGGGGATTTTCGGCACGGTGAAGTCCATGGTGAAGAGTCCGGGTTTGCTCGGTATGCCGCCGACGGGCGTCTCCATGAGCCAGATCGGCAGATCGTGCTGGCCGAGAACGTAGACGTGCAGGTAAATCCGTTCCGGCGCGTCCTGGGTGAGGTCGAGGGTGAGGGAGACGGTGAGTTTCTCACCCGGATCGAACTGCACCTGGGGCGGCCCGCCCGGATCCCGGGCGAAGGTCACCAGGACGGGACGGGCGGCGGCGACGTCGTAGGGCACCGGACCGTCCGAGGGCAGGCTGCCCAGGCGTTGCCGCAGCAGCCGGGTACCGATCTCCGGTGCGCCATCGAAGATCATCGACCCGGATTCCAGGACCAGGATCCGGTCGCAGATGCTTTCGATCAGGTCCAGGGAGTGGGTGACGAACAGGATCGTGCGTCCCTGCGTCCGGAACTGTTCGATCTTCGCCAGGCACTTCTTCTGGAACGCCTCGTCCCCGACCGCCAGCACCTCGTCCACGAGCAGGACGTCCGGGTCGACATGGACGGCCACGGCGAACCCGAGCCGGACGTACTGGCCGGAGGAGTAGTGCTTGACCTCATCGTCGATCTTGTGGGGAAGTTCGGCGAAGTCGACGATCGAGTCGAACATCCGGTCGATCTCGCGACGGGACAGGCCCAGCAGGGACGCGTTGAGGTAGACGTTGTCCCGCCCGGTCAGCTCGCCGTTGAAACCGGCGCCGAGTTCCAGCAGGGAGGCGATCCGCCCGCTGACCGAGATCTTACCGTGGGTCGGACGCAGGATCCCGGCCAGCACCTTCAGCAAGGTGGACTTGCCGGAGCCGTTCGCCCCGGCGAGCCCCACGGTCTGGCCGCGGCCGATCTCCACGTCGATGTCGCGCAGCGCCCAGAAGTCGTCCCCACTGGCCTGCCCGCGACGGACGAACAGCTCCTTGAGGCTGGTTGCCCGCCGATGGTAGGAGATGAACTTCTTGCTCACACCGGTCGCCCGGATCACCACCTGAGCACCCGGTGGGCCCTCCGGCGGTGTCGTTGCCGCCGCGTCCGCCGCGTCCGCCGCGTCCACGGTGCCGCCGGTCACGGCCGGTCCGGCTGGTGACTGCTGCGCTGGCACGTCTGTAAACCTTCCTCACTGCCTCCGCCGGCACGATCATGACGATTGTCGCGCCTGCTTCGGCCGGGTTCAGAGATCCTCGGCGAAGTCGGCCTGCATGCGGCGGAACACGTGTGTTCCCAGCCAGAGCAGGCCCAGCGACATCGCGCCCGCGATGGCAAGGTGCTCAAGGTAGAAGAGATATCCGGGGTCGGCCAGGATTCCCTGCCCGGTTGCGGGATTGACGGTCGGCCCTTTGTAGATCGCCCGTTGGAAGGTCGCGATGACCGTCGCCATCGGATTCAGGAAATAGATCCACGTCCACTCGTGCAGCAGTTTGCGGATCAGCCCGACCGGATACACGATCGGGTTGAGCCAGAACCACGCGAGCAGCGCCACCTCCAGCAGGTGCTCGGTGTCGCGATACCGGACGTTGAGACCCGACACGAGCATGGACAGGCCCACCGTGAAGGTCATCGCCACCGCGAAGGCCGGTACCAGCAGGAGCAGCTGGAGACCGACGAAGCCGTAACCCAGCGCCGCGACCACCACGAAGAGCACGGCGAGCTGCAGGACGAAGTGGACGACGGCGAATCCCACGGCGGAAAGCGGCAGCACCGGCAGCGGAAAGCGGACCTTCTTCACGAGGTTCGCGTTGAAGACCACGCTGCCGCTGGCCGCGGACGCGCTGGCGGAGAACGCGTTCCAGATCAGCAGGCCGGACATCAGATAGACACCGAAGCGCGGCACCCCGGCGCTCATGATGACCTGGAACACGAGGGTGTACACGGCGAGCAGCAGCAGCGGGTTTGCCAGTGACCAGGCGAACCCGAGGGTCGACCCCTTGTATTTGATCTTAAGATCCTTGCGGATCAGGTTGCGCAGCAGCTCCCAGCGGACCCGGGTCTGGGCGTGGCTGCGGCGAGCGAGCCTCCGCGACTCCGGACCCTGCTCGTCGTGGATCCGTTGCCGCGTCTCCGGCCGGGTCGCCGGCGTGGAGTGCTGATCAATCAGGTTCGACACCGACAACCTTCCGTGAGCTGTGCCGAGTGGGAAACGGGTCCGACGCTACCGAGAACACCTGATCGCACGGACCGGAGCACACCGCGTCGGGACGACACGGGGCCGGCTTGGGTACTCCGGTGACCGGACTTGGGTACTCCGGTGACTGGAGCTGCAGAGCCGATTCATAGTATCGGGGCCGTTCATTCAGCTCCGGCCGGTCGCCGTCCAGCTTGACCCGGATACCAGCCGGCCCGTCGGAGGTGGCCGCGCTGGCTGCCTGTGGAGGACGCCCGTGTTCACCGACGTCCGGATCCGTGAGGTCTGGTCCCAGCTGGAGTCCGGGGGGGCCGAGGTGCTGACTCTGGACGTGTTCGACACGTTGCTGCTGCGGCTCGTTCCCGAGCCCGCCCACGCCTTTCTGCTGCTCGGGCATCGGTTGGCCACGGCCGGACTGCTGCCGCCGTCGGTGTCTCCCGCGCAGTTCGCCCAGCTCCGGGTGCATGCCGAGACCAGGGCACGCGAGCGCAGCCAGGCCGGGCGCGGCACGCCGGAGGCTCGCCTGGACGAGATCTGGTCGGTGCTCGCGGCGGCGCTGCCGAACAGCGGCACCATTGATGATCTCGTCGCCATGGAGGTCACCCTCGAGCGGGACATCTGCCGGGCGGACCTGGCCGTGGCCGAACTGGCCGAACTGGCCATCACCAAGCTCGGCCGGCCCGTCTACCTGGTCTCCGACACCTACTTCTCCCCGGACCAGCTGCGCCGGCTGCTGCGCCGGCCGGAGCTTGCCGACATCAGGTTCACCCAGGTGCTCACCTCCAGCGACGCCGGGGTGAACAAGAGCAACGGCCTGTTCTCCCACGTGCTCACCGCAGCCGGTGTGGCGGCGTCCCGGATCATCCACCTCGGTGACAATCCGGTTGCCGACGTCGAAGGCGCCCGCGAGCATGGGATCCTCGCCGTCCACTACCCCAAGTACACCGGTGGGCTGGAGACGACGCTGGACCTGGAAGGGCTGCGGTCCCGACCCACCTCCGACACTCCCGTCGACCCGGTGCACGGCGACTACGGGGTGACCGCGATGCGGGCCCGGACCCTGCACCGGACCGACGCGGCCGCGGTCCCATCGGGTCTGCGACGCCACTGGGAGACCGGCGCGACCGTGTTCGGCCCGGTGTTCACCGGATTCGGCGAGTGGGCCGCCGAACGGGCCGCGGCCTACGGGGTCGACCGGGTCCACTGCCTCATGCGCGAGGGGGTGTTCCTCGCCCGCGTGCTGGAGGAGCCCGGGCACGACCGCGGGATCAAGACGTCCCCGCTGTGGGCCTCCCGGCAGGTGTGCGCGCTGGCCAACGTCTTCGAGGGCAGCCCCGAGGAGTTGCGCGGCTTCCTGACGCGGCGGCACGCCCCCAGCGTCGGGCAGCTGCTGCGCCAGCTCGGGGTGGGCGTGGAGGAGGTGGCCGGGCTCTCGGCGCTCGCCGGCAGGCGTCTGGACGTCCCGGGCCTGCGCGAGGAGACCCTCCAGGCGCTGTGCAACGACGAGCGGCTCCGCGGCGAGATCGTGACGACCGCGAGCCGCTTGCGTGAACGCTACCTGCGCTACCTCGACGCCCAGCTCGGTGAGGCGGACACGGTTGTCATCGTCGACCTGGGCTGGGGTGGCACCATCCAGGGTCTGCTGCACCGGCTGCTGGTGGCCTCCGGTCGTGAGGTGGAGATCGTCGGCCTGTATCTGGCGACCAACGCCGGCGCCCAGGTGCATCGCCTCTCCGGACTGCGCCTGGAAGGCTACGTCGCCTCCGGCGGCGAACCGGAGGCGCTGTTCGCTCCGGTGATGCGCAGCCCCGAAGTGCTCGAGCAGCTGTGCATGC
>NZ_CAAAFT010000097.1:13029-13508 GCF_900634765.1 Candidatus Protofrankia californiensis
CTACGTCGCCTCCGGCGGCGAACCGGAGGCGCTGTTCGCTCCGGTGATGCGCAGCCCCGAAGTGCTCGAGCAGCTGTGCATGCCCGACGTCGGCTCGCTGATCGGCTTCGACGAGGATCTCAACCCCGTTCTCGGTGCCGACCACACCTCCCGGACGCAGGTTGCGCAGCGCGCCGCCGTCCAGGACGGGGTACTTGCCTACCAGCGGGAATGGTTGCGTTACCACCGCTGCGAGACGCCGATGCCGTCCCTGGTGCTGGACGGGGCGCGGCTGGCGGCCCTGCGCACCCTCACGCGGTTCGTGACCCGGCCGACCCCCCAGGAGGCGTTCGCGTTCGGGATGTGGTCGCATGACGACAACTTCGGCTCCGAAGCTTCGGAGGGACTCCTGCCCGCCGACCTGCTGCGCAGGATGCCGTATCTGACCCCGGTCGATCTCGAGAAGATCCCGATGCAGGAGCTCTACTGGCCGGCAGGGG
>NZ_CAAAFT010000097.1:13533-14359 GCF_900634765.1 Candidatus Protofrankia californiensis
ATCTCGAGAAGATCCCGATGCAGGAGCTCTACTGGCCGGCAGGGGTGGCGGCGGTGGCGAACCGGCCTCTCGCGGTCGTCAGCGGGTTGGCCGTGGGCGCCGGGATCTCGGCGCTGGAGGTCTCCCCGGAGGCCGCCGCCGGACCCGTCGAGGTTTACGTCGACACCGGGGCCGACTTCGCCAGCGGCCCGAAGGAGTCCGCGGTCACCCGATCCGGGCGGGACGGGCTGTCGCTGGTGCGCCTGCGGATCGACGGGATCGGTGTCCGCCGGGTGCGCATCGACCCGGCCGGCCGGCGCGGTCTGATGCGGCTGGACTGGTTGAAGCTGTCCTTCCACCTCAACAACGTGGTCGAACCCTACTCGGTAACGATCACTTCGGTCCTGGACGAGGCGCAGCTGCACCTGGTCGGGGCGCGGGCCCTGCAGCCGAACCTGGTCGAGATTCTCGGTGACGATCCGCAGTTCATCTACGTGCTCGACCCGGTGGCGCAGGCACATCTGACGGCCACTTACACCATCGACGTCGAGATCGCCTTCGGATGGCTCGGGATCCGTTCCGACCCGTTGGCGATCCCGACCGCCGAGAGCACGCCGTTGTCACGCCGGGCCGTCCGTCGACTGCGGCGCGAACTGGAAGACCGGTTCTGAACCCGTTCCTCAGCGGGCCAAAGGTGACGCGATCATGTTTCTCCCGCGTCGCCGGAGGCCCCGAGAGACATTGGGTCAAAGATGGCGCGATCGTGCCTCTCCCGCGCCGCCGAAGGGTTCCGGAGGGATGCTGGGGCCGGAGGTGGTGCGATCGTGGTCCTTTCGCGCCGCTGGAG
>NZ_CAAAFT010000098.1:0-1790 GCF_900634765.1 Candidatus Protofrankia californiensis
TCGGGTGGCTGGGGATCCGTTTCGACCCGCTGGCGATCCCGACCGAGCAGAGCGCGCCGTTGTCACGCCGGGCCGTCCAGCGGCTGCGGCGTGAGCTCGAGGAGCGTTTCTGAGCCTGTGCTCTCGGGCCGCCGGCGGCATGATCGTATTTTGCTCGCGCCGCCGACGGGCTCCAGGGACCGTTGAAGCTGCCGGAGGCCCCTGAAGGAGGCCATTGAAAAGGCACTGTGGTCGGAGGTGGTGCGATCGTGGTTGCCGGGCGCGCCGCTGGAGGCCCCAAAGAGACACTGAGGGAGAATCGGTCGATCGCGATTGTGCGGTCGTCGTGGACAATGTGGACGGGGTCGCTGTGGGTGATGCAGCTGTGGGCGGGGGCGCCGTGAACGATGTCGCCGTGAGCGAGACGGTTGAGCCTGGCTCCGTCGGGGACGGCGGGCCTCGCGGCAGCGCTGGTGAGCAGCCGGAGGCGGGCACGTCGACGTCGGATACCGGTAACCAGGGTGCCGTGGACGCCGGCGAGGGCGTCCAGGGTCCGTATCGTGACACCGCCGGCGTCGCCGAGTCGGCTGGCACCGCCGAGTCGGCCGGTCCACCCGGCGCCGCCGATACAGCCGGGTCGGCTGGCACCGCCGAGTCGGCCGGTCCACCCGACGCTGCCGGATCAACCGGGGTAGCCGGGGCGCCGCCGAGTTCGCCGTGGTTCGGTGGGCCGCCCGCCGACCATGCTGCTGCCGCGCGCAACGACCGGGAGGGTGGCAGCGCAGTCGCCACCCGGGTGTCGTGGACCGGACCGGATGCCGCCGCCGGGCACGAGGACGTCGCCGCCGGCGACCACGGGGAGGATGCTGCGGGCGGGACCGGCGGCCCCGACGTTTACGCGGTCGAGTCGACCATCAACGACACGCTGCAGCCGCTGCTTCTGCACTCCCTCGCGGAGCTGCGGGAGATCTGGGTGCCGCTGCTCGAAGCCGCCGACGTCCGCAGCGTTGCCGAGATCGGCTCGGAGAGCGGCGCCGCCACGTCCCTGCTCGTTGACCTGCTGCGCGGGCGAGGTGGTGGGAAGCTGCTGGTCGTCGACCCCGATCCGGGTGTGGTGCCCGAGCCGGGGGGCGGGCTTGAGGTTGACGTGGTGCGCGGCTACAGCCCGCAGGCCCTGGCCGGGCTTGCGCCCGCGGACGCCTACCTGATCGACGGCGACCACAACTATGCGACGGCAACCGGTGAGCTGGAGACGATCGCCGATGCGGTCCGGGCCGCGGGCCGTCCTCATCTCCCGCTGCTGATCATGCATGACGTGGGCTGGCCGAACGGCCGGCGTGACTCCTACTACACACCCGAGCGTATTCCGGAGCCGGCACGGCAGCCGTACTCATGGGATCTCGGGGTCCGGCTCGACAGCACCGGCGTGGTCACCGGCGGGTTGCGGGGTGAGGGCGCGTTCGCGTGGGCCCGAGCGGAAGGGGGGTCGGGCAACGGTGTCCGTACGGCGGTCGAGGATTTCCTCGCCTCCCGCCCTGAACTGCGCCTGTTCGTGGCGGCGCCGATCTTCGGTCTGGGCGTCGTCGTGGACGACCGGGCCCCGTATGCGGGACGGGTCACCGAGCTGCTCCGGCCGTGGGCGTGTAACAGCCTGCTGACGCGCCTGGAACGCAACCGGTTGGATCTGTACCTGCACGTGCTCCTCCTGCAGGACGAGATAATCGACGCCGCTCGTAGGCGGCAGCGGGAGTGGGCGCGCCTGGACGTGGCCCTGGCCGACCGCGCCGCGAGTGAACTGCGGTTGCTCGACG
>NZ_CAAAFT010000098.1:2409-7264 GCF_900634765.1 Candidatus Protofrankia californiensis
TGGCCCTGGCCGACCGCGCCGCGAGTGAACTGCGGTTGCTCGACGCGGTGGCCGGGGCCGAGCGCGCACTGGACGCGGAGCGCACGACTTCCCAGCAGCTGCGCGCCGCTCTTGCCGACGAACCGAAGCTCGTGCACGCGGCCCGGCTGGCGAACGCCGCACTCAAGGCGCGGTTGGGTGGCCGTCGGGGTGTGCGGACGGTGCAGGCGTTGCTGCACGGTCGCCGCTGAGGTCCGGAGGGTCCGACTCCCCGGGGCACCATCCGGATACCCGCCGGCCCACGGTTTCCCCCGGGCAGGTACCCGGGTGGCCGCTACCCGGGTGGAGCACGGTCACCGGTGTGATCCGTGCGACGCTCACGGCAGCCAGGGCCGCAAGGGCCAGGGTCGACCCAAGAACAATCTTGATGTCGAGCGGCGCCCACGGTGACCAGGCGGCCATGGCGTGCAGGGCCGTGGCCGGCCCGCCTCCGGCGGGTTGCCAGAAGTGGCCGAGTACGAGCCGCACCGCATCCCACTGGATGCCGGCAGCGGCGGCGAGCACGGCAAGCGGCGTCCAGCGGGCGAGGCGGCGGTCCAGCGCGGCGGCCCCGGCGCCGGCGAGGACCGCTATCCCGACGAAGCCGGTGAACAGGTATCGGCCCGAGACCGCGGTCATGTACCCGGTGCCGGCAAGGTGGACGGCGGCCTGCCCGCCGACGAGCATGACGAGGCCGGCCGTCGGCCACAGCATGAACAGCAGGTTCGTGCGGTCCGCCCGGACCCGGGCGCGCAGGATGCCCCACGCGGCCAGGCCGCCCAGCACGCCCGAGGCGGTGAGTACCAGCGGCCGGGAAAGGTCGACCTCATACCAGCCGATGGAACCCCACCAGCGGGTCAGCAGCCGTCCGGACATCCATGACCAGTAGACGGTCCAGTCCCGCCCGACGTACTCGCCGAGCGGGAAACCCGGCGTGCGTGGCTGGACGGTGTGCCACCGAAAGATGTTGATCAGCCACCACCAGCCGCCGGCCGCGATCCCGAACCCACCGCAGAGCGCGGCGGGCAGCCGCAGGGAGCGCGCGCCGCGCATCCGCGCGCGGACGTATGCGGCGGCGATCATCGGTACCAGCACGACCGCGAAGGACTTCGTCAACAGCGCAAGACCTGCGAACAGCCCGATCCAGCATGCGGTCCGCGCTGAGGTGTCCCCGCGCAGCACGTGGGCGACGGCCACCGTGACCAGCCCGCCGAGGAGGATCAGCAGGTTGTCGTTGTTGACGCTGGAGCCGATGTGGACCAGTTGCGGCACGGCGCAGGGAGTCAGCGCGGCAACGGTCGCGGCGACCGGAGAAGGATGCAGGCATCTGGCGGCCGCGTGAGCCAGCAGCGGCAGCGGCGCCACCAGCAGGATGCTGATCATCCGCAGCAGGCCGATGGTCACGTCCCAGCGAAGGGTGTCGCCGCCGCCCGGGATCGCTTTGAGGATCATTGCGTCCACCCAGTAGTACAGCGGCGGATGCTGGACCATCTGCTGGACGTAATCCGACGGCTGCCCCGGGGATGCAAGATCCTTCCAGGCCGGCCGCTGGGAGCGCGGGGGCGCGTTGCGTTCGGGGATCGGGGCGACGGTGAGCTCGTAGGGGTTGTTCCGGCTACCGAACGGTGCCGCCCTGATGGCGCCGACCCCGTCCGGTGTCACCACGGCGCCGCCCGGACGCGGCCAGCCGTCGCCCTGGACCAGCCGCATGACAGCGTCGACCTGGTTCGGTTCGTCCGGTGCGTGGTACTGGGGTACCAGTACCGACCAGGAGGCGAGCAGGAGCGCGAACACAGCGGTGATCAGCCAGATGTGTCCCGGCGTCCGGCGCAGGAGCCCGAGAGGGGCGAACCGCTCCGGCGGGCCGTTGCCGGATGGTTCCTCCGTACCGGTGGCGGAGGGCGTTCCGGTGGCGGAGGGTGTTCCGGCTGCGGAGGGCGTTTCGGCTGCGGCCTCCATCGGAGTGGCTCCGGGACCCGGGCCTCCTGGACCTCCCGGTTCGGCTTCTGAACCCCGAGCACGAGAAAGACATGATCTCGTCGCCTCTGGTCCTCTGGCGGGCAAGGGCTGGAAACCTCCGGCGGACGGATGGTTGCCATCGTACGTAGGACTATGTGACTTTTCACCGGCCGCGCGTGATGTGAACGATTTCGTTCTCTCCGGTCGTCGTCTCCGGTCATCGGAGCGAACGCTGGCGTGATCGCGTCGGCGGAAACACCCACCGGTGGAAACGCCGGAAAATCCGGGCCGGAGGAGCGACGTCGGAAGATCAAAACTGGAAGATCAAGGACGGAGGATCAACGCCAGGAGTCGACCGGGCCGACCACCTTCGCCGGGCTGCCCGCGACGATCGTCTTGGCGGGGACGTCCCGGGTCACCACGGCGCCGGCCGCGACGACCGCGCCCTCACCGATCGTCACTCCCTTCAGGACGATGGCTCCGGTACCGATCCAGGCGCGATCCTCCAGGACGACGGGAGCGCTCATCGGCTGCTCGACGCCGTCCACCGTCATGGGATGGAAGTCGTTGTCGAGAATCTGGGTGTTCCAGGAGATGTTGCATCCGGCGCCGATACTGACCCGTTCCCGCACGAGGATCTTGGCGAAGCCGTTGATGTTGACGCCGTGGCCGAGCTGCAGCAGGCCGGAGTCCACTACGATGCGGGCGCCGCGCTGCACGGAGGCGACTCCCTCGCACCGCAGGCGCCCCTCGGGGTGGATCCGTAGGACGGAGGTGTCCCGCCGTGTCGAGATCCCGAACGGGCCGAGGCCGATCCGCAGCGCCGCACCGTCGGTGAACTCGATGCGCTCGCGACCTTCGAGCACGGTGGGTGAACCGATCCAGATGGGCTGCTGGTACGCCAACGGATAGCGCAACCCGGCCACGAAGGACCGTGCCGACGCCTCCCGCCCGGCCCGCAGCGCCCGGACGTGGCGGGCGTACTCGCGTAGATCGTTGATGAACTGCCGGTCGAGCCGGTTGACCTGACTGCCGAGATGCTCGATGAGCCCGCCCATGGCCAGAAATCCTAGCCACCTGTGCTGTCAGTCGGCTGGTGAGGTCGGACGGGTGGGCCACAGCGTCGCGGGACCTCCATGACCGGCTGGTAGTAGCGCCGTGTAACCCTGGCATTCGGACGGGGGTACCAGGACGCGCGCAGAGGAGGTTGTGATCACTCGACCCGACCGGCCCGGCCACAACCCGGCGGCACCGGTGAACTCGGGTGAACTCGCAGTTCCCGGACGGAAATCAGGAGCCACATCGACGTGAGTGTCAGCGTTGTACGCGCATCTGTCAGCCCCGGCGCACCCGTCCTGAACCGGCAACAGACCGGGGTCGGATCGGTGGCGGAGATACCCGCCGCGCCCTACGTAACCGTTGTTCTTCCCTGCTACAACGAGCAGGATCACATTGTTCGCGAACTGGAGCGGATCACCGCCGCAATGGACGCCAGCGGCTACAGCTATGAACTGTTGGTCATTGACGACAAGTCAACCGACAACACGCTGGCGCTGCTGCGCGGCGTGATTCACCGGTTCCCGAAAATGAGGTTGATTTCGTTCCGCCGCAACGGCGGGTCGGGCACCGCACGCCGGATCGGCACGCAGGACGCCCGCGGGACGATCGTGGTCTGGACCGATGCGGACATGACCTACCCGAACGAGCGGATCCCGGAGTTCGTCCGCCATCTCGACGCCCATCCCGACGTCGACCAGGTCGTGGGCGCGCGTACCACCGAGGAAGGTACGCACAAGTGGGCGCGGGTGCCGGCCAAATGGTTCATCCGGATGATCGCGCAGCGGCTGTCCGGTATGAAGATCCCCGACCTGAACTCGGGGCTGCGGGCGTTCCGGCGGGATATCTCCCTGCCCTACCTGCGGCTGTTGCCGTCCGGGTTCTCCTGCGTGACGACGATCACGATGGCGTTCCTGTCGAACCAGCATCCCGTCGACTACATCCCGATCGACTACGCGAAACGCTCGGGCAAGAGCAAGTTCCATCCGTTCCGCGACGCGCGCCGCTACATCCTGCAGGTGCTCCGGATGGTGATGTACTTCGACCCGATAAGAGTGTTGATGCCGATCGCCTTGTGGATCATGGGGTTGGGTTTCGTGAAGCTTGTCGTCGACCTGGTCCGCTATGACCTGCGGGTCACCACGTCCACGCTGCTGGCGATTCTCGTCGGTTTCCAGATCGTCGTGCTCGCTCTGATCGGTGATCTCGTGGCCCGTTCCCGCAGTGACAACTGATTTCGTGGCGATGATTCTGTGGCGAAAACTGATCCCGCGGTGACAACCGACCGGTGGCGGGCGGGCGCCGGGTCGCGGGCGCGGATCGCGATCGTCGGTCCGACCCACCCCTACAAGGGGGGCGTCGCCCAGCACACGACCGAACTCGCGCACCGGCTCGCGGCGCGCGGACACGACGTCCGCATCGAGTCCTGGTCGGCGCAGTACCCGGCCCGGCTCTACCCGGGCCAGCAGCGGGTGAGCGATCCCGAGACGGAACCGTTCCCGGCGACGTCCTACCCGCTGTCGTGGCGACGGCCGGACTCGTGGCTGCGGCTGGGCCGGCGGCTTCGCTCCGGCGTCGACGCCGTGGTCGTCGTCATGATCACCCCGATCCAGGCGCCGGCCTACCTGGGCATCCTTGCCGGCCTACGACCGGCGGAGAACAGCGTCGCCGCTCTGCGGCCGGCGGGCCCGCGGCCGGGAGGTGCCCCCGCGGCGGGCCCGTGGCCGGTGGAGGACGGCCTTGCCGGTCTGCGGTCAGGGGATGTCCCGGGGGGCCCGCGGCCGGCGGAGGACAGTCTCGCCGCCATCCGTGGGCCGAGGGG
>NZ_CAAAFT010000098.1:7289-10647 GCF_900634765.1 Candidatus Protofrankia californiensis
CGCCGCCATCCGTGGGCCGAGGGGTGTTCCCGCCGGCCGCGGGCCGGGGAACGGGCCGGTGGTTCTCGCGTTGTGTCACAACGTGCTGCCACACGAGCGGCGCGCCTTGGACGAGCCGCTCGTGCGGGCGGTGCTGCGCCGGGTGTCCGGGGTCCTCGTACACACGCCGGCCGAGGCCGAGCGTGCCCGCCGGCTCACCGCCCGTCCGGTGTCGGTGGCGCCGATGGCGCCGCACCTGTGGACGGCCGGCGGCGGGGCCGTCGCGGGCGCCGGCGGGTCACCTGCCGTGGATCCCCCCACCGCGGATCCTCCTGCCGTGGAGCCCGATGCCGTGGATCCCCACGCTGCGCGACATCGGTACGGCCCTCCCGGCCGGAGGCTGTTGTTCTTCGGGCTGGTCCGGCCGTACAAGGGCCTGGACGTCCTGCTGCGGGCGCTCGCCGCCGGCCCGCCCGACGTGCGCCTGACGGTCGCCGGGGAGTTCTGGGGCGGGGTCGGGGACACCCGCAGGATGATCGACGAGCTCGGCCTGGCCGGGCGGGTGGACCTGCGTCCCGGCTATGTGCCGGCCGCCGACGTGCCGGCCCTGTTCGCGGCTGCCGACGCCGTGGTCCTGCCGTACCGGTCGGCGACGGCGACCCAGAATGTCGATCTTGCCCACCGGTACGGCCTGCCGGTGGTGGCGACCGCTGTCGGCATGCTGGCGCAGGCCGTGCGGGACGGGGTGGACGGCCTGCTGGCCACCCCGGGCGACCCGATGTCGCTGGCCGCCGCGCTGCACCGGCTGTACGAACCGGGCATGCTCGACGCCCTGCGCGCCCAGGTCGTCCCACCGGATGTGGACGCGGCGTGGGATCGCTATCTGACGGTGCTCTGCGACGCGCTCGGCCGGCGATGAGACGGCTATGAGACAGCGATGAGACGTTGTGCTTCGAGCAGCTGAGAACAACGTGCCCACCGTTACTATGCGTCAGATTCTTTGATCGGGGGCAACTGTTGGGTGGCCAAGGGCGCTCGTGCATTCGATCGTGGGTCCGTGGTTGACGGTTGTGAATTAGCGAACTTTTGTTTGGGTAAAGCGTCGGGCGGTGTTTTCCGCCGTCGGCGTGATGCATCGGCAACAAATTTCGCGCAACATCGACGGGGGACATCCAGGAGTAGTGGCGCAACGGCGGACGGTGTGGCACGGTGGGCCCTGTGAACATGACGGGGTGACATCCGCCCAGCCGATGGTGGCGGGCCTGCGCCGTTCCGTCTCTCACCGCTGATTCTCTCACTGTTGTTTTCTTTCGTTGTTGTTTGCTGCGCGTTCATGTGGGCGTGCAGGTCACCCCATGTCTTCTTCGGATTGTGCCGTGTGCCGGCGCGATCTGCCGGGTCCTGGGTTCTCCACTCTTGTCGTGCCGTTTTCGTGCCTGTTTTCCGGCATGAACGCGGCTCCTTGGTTCCTGAGTTCTTGGGAGTGCGCCCATGGTCGGCCGGCGGCATTCTGCCCAGCGTCCGCGGATGTTTCGTGGTGTCTACCGACGGTTTGCGCGCCGGAGGTTGACCGCCATCTCCATCGGGCTGGTGCCGCTACTGGTGCTGACCACGTTGGCGGTCGTGCAGCTGGCCGGCGGCGCGGACCGGCCGGCGCCGCTGCTGAACCCGTTCCGGAACGTGGCGTTGCCGCAGAGTTCGAACGGCAGCGCGGCGGGCCGGCAGAGCCAGGTGCCGACGGCGCGGTCGCAGACGGCGTCGGGGGTGGCGCCGTCGGCGGAGCAGGTGCGCGCGCAGGTACCGACGGTTGCGGGCGCGGTGCCGACGACGGTGCGGGAGCCGGAGCGTCCGGTGGATCTGCCGAAGCCGGATCCGGCCGCGGGTGTGGCGAGGTTCGGTCCGGCCCGGACGATGGACATGGGTGCTCCGCCGGTGGAGTGGGGGGTGCTGCCGGGGCAGGCGGCGCCACCAGGCCAGGTGGAGGTGCCGGACCGGCGGACGGCATGGAGTGACGAGTTCCGCAATCCCGACGGGACGTACACCACCCGGGTGTATTCGGTGCCGAAGCGGTTCACCGATGCCGGCGGCAAATGGGTGGATATCGACACGAACCTGGTCGCGGCGGGCGGGCGGCATCGGGCGGCCGCGGTGGAGCATGCCGTCGATGTCGCGGACACCGCTGATGATCCTCGGCTGGTGGCGGTGCAGGTGGGTGCGGGTGCGTCGGTGTCGTTCGGTATCGCCGGTGCGCAGCCGGCGCGCAGCGTCGTCGACGGGCCGACCGCTTCATATGCGCAGGTGCGCCCGTCGTCGGACGTGGAGCTGTCCGGGACGCTGTCGGGAGTGAAGGAGACGCTGGTCCTGCATGGGGTGGATGCCCCGACGCGGTGGACGTTCCCGTTGGCGTTGGAGGGCCTGACAGCGGCGGTGGACGCGACGTCGCAGCAGGTCTCTCTCACGGATGCCGCGGGTGTGGTGAAGGCGGTGATTCCACGGGGATCCATGGAGGATTCCGCGATTGATTCGCACGTGGGCAGCGGGGCGTATTCGGAGGGTGTGCGTTATTCCCTGGTGACGGGAGCGGACGGCCGGACCGCGTTGTAGGTGGATCTGGATGCGCAGTGGCTGGCGGATCCGGCGCGGGTGTTTCCGGTGCGGGTGGATCCGTCGGTGGAGGTGCTGCAGGCGTGGGCGGATGACACCTATGTGTCGTCGGCATTTCCGAACTCGCACTACAACACCTTGGACGACATTCACGTGGGTACCTACAACGGTGGTGCCGACGTGAACCACGGGTACATCAACTGGCAGGGCACGGCCGCGGTGAACCAGGTCAACGTGCTGGACGTGCAGGTGGCGCTGCTGAACAGCTGGTCGTGGTCGTGGTCGTGCGACGCGCGGGACGTGAGCCTGTACGAGGTGAACCAGTCCTGGGACGGCACGACCATGCTGTGGCCGGGGGCGGCGATCGGCCCGGAGGTGGCGCGCAGCAGTTTCGCCCACGGCTATTCGGGATCCTGCCCGGCGGGCTGGGGGACGTTCCAGGACTCCCGGCTGACCGCCCTGGTGGACGATTGGACGCACGGGCGGAAAGTGAACACGGGCACGTCGGTGCGGGCGAGTACGACGGACAACTATGCGTGGAAGAAGTTCCTGTCGAACAACACCGCGACCGCGGCGAACCGCCCGCAGATGTCGATCACCTACACGCCGTACGGTGCGCAGTACTCCTACCCGTCGGGCAGCCCGGTATGGCAGCAGCAGCTGACGAACAGCCAGCAGGGCAAGATATGGGGCTCTTCGCAGTTGGCCGGATTCTGTGTTCGGCTGATTACGCCGCCCGCGGGTGGGTAGTGACGGGGGGTAGCCAGTCGGGGCG
>NZ_CAAAFT010000099.1:0-8278 GCF_900634765.1 Candidatus Protofrankia californiensis
CATTCCACCCTAGAATACTTGACACCCAGGGAATACGAGCTAGGCTACAGGAACATCAGCCAACTGGCAGCCTAAAAGGGCGTCCAGAAAAGCGGAAACACTCCAGTCACCGTGGCCATTGTCCTGGACGTCATCCACGTCCTGGAATATCTGTGGAAGGCCGCCTGGTCGTTCTTCTACCACGGCGACACCGACGCCGAGATCTGGGTCGCCGACCAGGCCGGCAAAATCCTGGACGGCAAGGCTGGCACGGTCGCCGCCGGAATCCGCCACCGCGCCACCCGCAACGGCTACTCCACAACCGAGCGTAAAGGCGCCGACACCGCCGCCGGCTACCTCACCGCCAAGAAGCCCTACCTGGACTACCAGACCGCGCTGACCAGCGGATGGCCGATCGCCACCGGCATCATCGAAGGCGCCTGCCGCCACCTCGTCAAAGACCGCATGGACATCACCGGGGTCCGCTGGGGACTCGACGGCGCCGAAGCCATCCTCACCCTGCGTGCCCTGGTCTCCAACGGCGACTTCAACTCCTACTGGCGCTACCACCTGAACCAGGAACGCCACCGCGTCCACCACACCCGCTACCAGGACCCCACACACCCACAGAATGATCAAATCACTCTAAAAGAGGCTCTTGTGATAGATCAGTGGGTATCTAATCTATCACAAGAGCCCTAAAAGAGCCATACCCATATTCATTGGTGATCAGTCTAGATCAACAATTTCTCCTTAATATAGCTGTTGAGAAGGCAAGCGATTACCGTGATGTCATGCCTCCGATCTCTTTGTTGTGGCGCAGCGCGGAACTGATAGGTCTCGATGCGGCGCTGGAGTTCCAGCACGCGTCGAGTCGCTTGCCGTTTACTTCGGATCTATTGGTTGGATATCCTCGCCTGCGGCCGGAAAGTAGACGGATCAGTGCGATGTATTATATTGAATCGGATGATCAAGATGGTTTTATTTATCGATGCACCAAGTAGCGCTGACGAGGCTTTGAAGCGTCCCGGGTAGAGCGATGATTTGAGGTGGTAGACGGACTGGATGAAACGTACCCCGCTGCACTACGCAGCGGCGGACGACGATGTTTCTCGGGTGGTACATCTCCTTGTGGAAGGGTACGAGCCGTATGCTGTCGATGTCGACGGATCTACGCCGTTGCATTTTGCCGCCCAGAATTATTCCGTCGCGGCGGCGCACGCTCTCCTGGATAGCGGTTCGATGATCGACAGTGTGAACAAATTTGGTAACACGCCATTGTTCTGCGCTGTTTTTACTCGCGTGGTCGAGGTGGCCTTATTGTTCTGCTGCGGGCGCGTGGGGCGGATCCCTGGCGGGTCAACAATTATGGACAGACCCCGGTGGGGCTTGCTCGGCTGATCGCGAACTATCCGATCGCGCAGTTTTTTGAAGATCTTCCGGAGAAGGCTCTTTGACGGGAGCGAGCGAGTTCCATCGTCGGACTGACGGCTATTCTGCGTAACATTCGGTGATCAGGATCGGGTCGTCTCCGCTCCCGGCGCCGGACGGGGGCCGGACAAGAAATCTTGAACCGGCTCTTGCTGGGAGTATGCCTTTCAGGTCTGCCGGACCGACGACGCCGCGGCTGCGGACTTAACAGCGTCTTCGAGGCGGCGGATTACCTCCGGGCCGATCATTGCGTCGACCTTGATGCCAGCGCGGCGTTGAAACGCCTGCACCGCGTGCTCGGTTCCCGTGCCTGGGATGCCGTCGATCGGCCCCCTGTAGTAGCCGAGGACCCGCAGGTACTCCTGAATTTGCCTGATCACACGACGCCGGATGACGCGGGACTCGAGCCAATCATCGACAAGGCTTCCGCTGCGTGAGAGCAGGCTCCGCGCCACACGTTCAACCCCGACCGCCACCGACAGGTATGCCCGGTCCGGCTCTCCCCAGCTAGTGATCGGCTTTGTATCTTCAGGCAGTACCTGTAGGCGCGCGACCGGCAGGTGTTCCCAGCGACATGGGCGAACGACCACGGGAACCAGCGCCAAGCTGTCTCGATCGTGCAGCTCAAGCGCCCTACGCAGCTCCCGGCCATACGCGTACTCCGAGGCGACGAAGTCCGCGGACAGGAGAGCGATCACTATGTCCGCCGACTCGAGGCGAGAGCTGATCTCCGAGTCCCAGCCGGCCCCGGGCAGAAGCTCGCGGTCATACCAGTCCGCGACGATCTGCTCATGACGAAGTGGCGCGAGGTGCTTGTGTAGCTCCGCCAGGATCGGCTCGTCCTCGTGAGCGTAGGAGTAGAAGATCTTGAGTGAGCCACGAGAAGCGACGCTGCGCCCGCTCCACGGGCGCTCCGACGCTCGCATAGTCAGGCCGCCCGACTCGCCCGGTGCCCGGCCGGCATCCACCTGGTCTCTCGCATCACGGTCTCTCGCATCACGCCCGCCTTCACTGCAAGCACCGTGTCTCGCCCGGCGAGAACGTACGGCGAAAGTTTAACCTCGATACACTCATCACACTCCGCGCTCCAGCTTGTCCGCGACGGATGAGGTTTCGCTTCGGACTGCCGGCGGGTGGCCGCGTGGAGTTGGACGAGGGGTCTCGTGTCGTCGGTGCGCGGGTCGGGGCCGGGTAGCGGTTCGTCGTCGAGATGCCGGCCCGTCTTGCAGCCTGCCATGCGCAGCTTGCGCGCCCGCTCCGCGTATGGCAGGCACCTGCTCAGCCGCCGGCGCAGCGTCGCGGTCATGGTCTGCCGGACGGTTTCCAGCGGCACGCCCTGCGTGACGATCGACCCCGCGGCCAGCGCCTCCGGCTCGTGCAGGAGCCCCGGCACCAGGTGTTCGGGGCGGATCTCGTCCTTGCCCGCGGGCTTCGTTCTGCGCTGCCGTCACGACGTTTCTCGCCCGCTCGGTGAACCGGCCGGATTCCTGGCTAGGATCGAGATCCGATGGTTCGTCGGGGGAAGCACTCGACCGGGTCGACCAGGTTCCAGTTCCTCGACCTCGATCTCGACATCCGGCAAGCACCACGCCCTGATCCTGATCCGGGCCGAGACGAGCGGCATCGGGTGCAACGCGGTCCGTGCTGACAACATCTTCCTACGACGGGTAGGACAAAATCAGCGTCATGGGAACAGATCTTGCGACGACCCTGGGCACCCAGGAGACTGCCAACCTGGAGTTCAAACGGGAGATCAGGGACCGTAACGCCATCCGCGAGGCGATCTGTGCTCTGGCCAACGATCTGCCGGGGCTGGGCCGCGGATTCCTGATCATCGGCGTCGACAAGTCTGGTAGGCCGGTCGGGCAGGTCGACACCTCGGATCAGGCGCTGCTCGGGCTCACCAGCATCCGCGACGAGGGGAGGATTCTGGACCGGCCTTCGATGGTGGTGAGCCGGGCGGTGTATCAGGGGCAACCGGTCGTCCAGATCGACGTCAGTGCGTCCCGCACCCCGCCGGTCCGGTTCGACAACGTCGTCTGGGTGCGGCCGGGACCGTCGACCCGCAGGGCGACCCGCGACGACGAGCGGGTGCTCTCCGAGCGGCGGCGCTCCTTTGAGACGCCGTTCGACGTCCGTCCCGTCGCAGGCAGCACCACCGACGACCTCGACCTCGGTCTCTTCCGGTCGGACTACCTACGCTCCGCGGTCGACCCGTCGGTCCTGGACGAGAACGGTCGGCCGACCGAGCAGCAGCTGGCGTCACTGCGGCTCGCCGACACCGATGGCACCCCGACCGTCCTTGGTCTCCTCGTCGTCGGACTGGACCCGAGCGCGCAGATTCCCGGCGCCTACGTCCAGTTCATCCGGTACGAGGAGATCGATGTCAGTGGTGTCGTCTTGGATGAGCAGGAGTTCCGGGTCAATGTCATCAACGCGGCGGAGCGGCTGGAGACCCTGTTCAAGGGACACCTGCACACCCGACTGATCGAGGTGAGCGGGTTTCGCGAGGAGCCGAGGCCGGACTACCCGATCGAGGCGCTCCGAGAGGTGTGCATGAACGCGATCATGCACCGCAACTACGAGTCGTCGAACGCGCCGGTCCGCGTTGCCTGGTTCGATGACCGGATCGAGGTGACCAATCCCGGCGGACCATTCGGCCAGGTCCGGTCGGACAACTTCGACCGGGTCAATGACTACCGGAACCCCTCGCTTGCCGCCGCGATGAAGTCGCTGGGATACGTCAACCAGTTCGGCCGGGGTATCGGGCGTGTCCGGGCTTCGTTGCGCCGGAACGGCAATCCCGAACCTGAGTTCATCGTCGACGACGCCTCGTGGACCGTGACCCTGAGGAGCGCGACGTGATCTCGGTGGCGCTGTTCAACAACAAGGGTGGGGTGGGGAAGACGACCCTCACCTACCACCTCGCGCACATGCTCCAGCGGCTCGGGAAAAACGTTCTTGCCGTGGACCTGGATCCCCAGTCAAATCTGACGGCAGCCTTTCTTGATGAAGAGAAACTCGAGCTGATCTGGCGGGAGTCCAACGGGTCGACGTGGTCGGCCGGGCAGGGCGATGCCGACAGCGCTACCACGGTCGCTGCCGCTGTCAGGCCAATCATGGAAGGCATGGGGGACATTCGTCCGTGTGAGCCCGAACAGATCGCGGACGGGCTCTGGTTGCTTGCCGGTGACCTGACGTTGAGCGCTTTCGAGGATCGGTTGAGCGAAGCCTGGCCCAAGGGCTTCACCGGGGACCCCGCTGCGCTGCGGACGACAACGGCGTTCTACCGGATCATTCAGGTTGCCGCTCGACAGGTCAGGGCCGATGTCGTGCTTATCGATGTCGGTCCGAATCTCGGCGCAATCAATCGGGCGGCTCTGCTCGCCGCCGACACTGTGCTCGTTCCGCTGGCGGCGGATCTGTTCTCCCTCCGAGGACTGCGAAACCTTGGACCGACCCTCCGGATGTGGCGGAGGACCTGGCACGGCAAGGTGCTCCCGGACCTCCCACCCGGGATCGATGCACCGCCTGGGCGAATGACTCCCCTCGGTTACGTCATCATGCAGCCGACGATGCGCTTGGACCGCCCCGTCAAGGCGTACCAGCGATGGCTCGACCGCATTCCTCAGGTCTTCGCGTCGGCCGTGCTAGATGAACCGGAGGCGAACACAAGCCCCAGATCGTATGAAATCGCAACGCTACGCAATTATCAGAGCCTGATGCCGCTCTCGCACGATGCGCGCAAGCCGATGTTCGACCTGAGAACCGCAGACGGCGCGCTCGGCAGTACCCAGACGCTTGTCAACCGGTGCTACCACGACTTCCGATCGCTCGCCAAGAAGCTCCTGCAAAGACTGGACTCGGCGCGGGCTGAGAGCTGAGCTCGATCCAGCGCATCCAGGCTGGGGGGCTCTCGCCCAGGTCGCTGGGACGGTTTGCGCACGGATGCTCCTGCGACATCAGCACGCTGGATACCTACAGGCTCTACCCGCACGACCGGTTCAATGTCGGGACCGCCGACGGCAGCCAGCTGTGCCGTCTCGGTGACAAGGCGGGGATGGCGGGCCCGGCCCAGGCGGGTATCTGACTCCAAGGGGTGTCCTTAGTTTCACTTAGCTCCTATCTGACCGTGCAGTGGCGCCGTAGCCTCAGATCAGTATCACCGGCGGCCCGGCGGCAACGCCGGCGCCGACCTCGCCGGTGACAGCTGGCCAAGCCTCGGGCGGGAGGAGTTCGATTGGGTCTCAAAGATCCCTGAGGAGCTGGTCTCGGCGCGTGCGCGACGGCGCCACGCCGGCCCGTACCGGGCCGGGCCGCGCTCGTGCTTGCCATCGCTGACCGGACATCGCTGATCCCCGCCGCTGCCACGGCGCTGGCCGATGAGGCGTCGAGTGCCATAGTCCGCTTCGATGCCGAGCTCGGTGCCGCGACCGCGTCCTTTGCCTCGGTTCTGCTCCGCTGCGAGTCCGCGTCCTCGTCGAGGATCGAGAACCTCCCCTCAGGCGCGAAGGCCATCGCGCTCGCCGAGTTGGGCAGCACCGACGAGCGCAACGCCACCGCGATCGTCGGGAATGTCGCCGCGGTGAAAGCCGCCCTGGACCTGGCCGACCGCCTTGATCAGGGCGCGATCCTGGCCATGCACTCGGCTCTCATGACCAGGCACGCCCCGAGGATCGCCGGCCGGTGGCGCGAGGAGCAGGTGTGGATCGGTGGGGATTCCTACGGCCCGCACGCCGCCGCCTTCGTTCCGCCGCACCACCGTCACGTCCCCGCTCTGATGGACGACCTGGCGCGGTTCATCAGCAGGACCGATCTGCCGTCGCTGAGCCAGGCCGCGATCGCGCACGCCCAGTTCGAGACGATCCACCCGTTCCCCGACGGGAACGGCCGTACCGGCCGGGCGTTGATACACGGGATGCTGCGTGGCCACGGACTGACCCGTAACGTCACCGTGTCCCGGTCTCCGCCGGGCTGCTCACCGGGACCGGGGCCTATTTCGACGCCCTGACCGCCTATCGCGAGGGAGACCTGTCGGCAATCGTGGAACGGATGGCGCACGCCTCCTTCACGGCCGTCACGAACGGTCGCCAGCTTGTCGCCGAGCTGCGCGGTCTTCGTACGAGCTGGGAGGACACGCTTCGGGTTCGACGGGACTCCAGCGCCCGGCGGCTTGCCGATGTGCTCCCGCGGCAACCAGTCGTCGACGCGCGCACGGTGGCCGCCGAACTCGGCGTCACCCCGCAGAACGCGCGACGCGCCATCGCGCCACTCGCCGAAGCGGGCATCCCCACCGAGTTCACCGGATTCACCCGCAACAGGATGTGGCAGGCCACCGCCGTGCTCGCCGCCCTCGACGCGTTCGCGGCGCGCGCCGGCCGGCGGGGAGACCCATGATCAGCAACACAATCACGGCAGCGGACGGGGGCTGGGCTGGTGTCCGCGGCATTGTGTGCTACCTGGTAGTACCTTGTGGCGCCAGCGGGATATCGTGAGTGGTATGAGCGCGCAGCCAGAGATCACCCAGCGTGACCTGCGCAACAGGCCCAAGGAGATCATGGACGCGGTTCAGGGTGGCCAGGCGTTCACGGTTACCCGCGACGGGCATCGGATCGCTGAGCTGATCCCGTTGCGGCGACGCAGGCGGTTCGTCCCGCGCAGTGAGTTCGCGGCGATGTCCCGCAGCGCCCCCGACATCTCCCTGGACGCTTTTCGGGCTGACCAGGACGCCACGGCCGATCAGGAACCGGACGACCCCTATGGCCGGTGACCACGCGCAGGGACTGCTCGACACGAACATCATGATTCTGCAAACGTCCCACAATCGGTAAGCGGTCCGGTCGCGCTGAGGGCTGATATCGCCCACCCGGCAGTCCTGAGGCCGGATCTTCCTCCGGCGGACCGTACATGATCGTTTTGTCGGTGCTGGCATTGAGGAAATTCGACAGGATGAATTTGATCTTCTGTGTCCTGTCGGTGCGCACGAGACCGTTGTCCTGTTCACCTGGCGTCTGTGCTGTTCACCTGGCGTCGCGAGGTCGAGGTGGCGGGCGGGGTCCGCCGGGGGCGGTACGCCGGCCGCGTCCGGGCCGGGGCAGACTGTCGTCCATGACGCGGGTGGCTCCGAAGGGCTCGCCGGTGGGCCCGTTGCGTGACCAGGCGCTGGCCTATGCCGGCCACCAGGTGCATGTCATGCGCCGCCGCGAGGCCGGCACGCTGCTGGCGTGGGCGGGTGAACTGGCCGGGCGGACCGTTCTGGACGTCGCCGGCGGCGACGGGTACTGGGCCGGCCGGGCGGTGCGCCGCGGGGCTCGGGCGGTATGCCTCGACCTCGCCCGCGGCAAGCTGGAGTTCGGCCGCCGGCTGCATGGGCGTCCCGCGCTCGTCGAGGGGGACGCCCTGGCCCTGCCGTTCGCGGAGGGATCCTTCGACGTGGTGATGTCGGTCTGTGCGATCGAGCACTTCGACGACGGCCCGTCCGCGCTCGCGGAGATGGCCCGGGTGCTCAGACCGGGTGGGGACCTCGTCATGTCCGCGGACGCCCTCAGCCGCGCCGACCAGTGGCCGGAGCTGTTCGCCCGGCACCGGGAGCGGTATCACGTCAAACAGACCTACGCCGGCGACCACCTGGCGAAGCTGCTGGACGAGCGCGGTCTGACGGTCGTGCGCCAAACCTACATGTTCCGCTCGCGGCGGGCCGAGCGGCTCTACCTGACGCTGTCGGCCAAGGGCGGGCGGGCCGGCTGGAACGCGGCGGCTCCGCTGTCACCGATCGTCGCCCGTTCCGACCGGCGCAACCCCGACGGCCACGGCAGTGTGGTGCTGATCCACGCCCGCAAGCGGCAGCCGTGACCGTCCGCCACAGGAC
>NZ_CAAAFT010000100.1:0-3374 GCF_900634765.1 Candidatus Protofrankia californiensis
GCCACGGCCCGGCGCCGACCGGCGTGGACATCGTCCACGCTCCCACCCTGCTCGTCCCGCCCCGGCGGCCCGGGGTGCCGCTGGTCGTCACGATCCACGACGCCGTGCCGTGGACCCATGCGCACACCCTCACCCCGCACGGTGCCCGCTGGCACCGGCGGATGGGCGTCCGGGCGGCCCGCCACGCCGATGCCGTGATCGTCCCCACCAGGGCCGTCGCCGCCGACATCCGGGCGCATCTGCCGATCCCGGCCGACCGGCTGCACGTCATCGGTGAGGGGGTGAGCGAGGCGGTCGGGCAGGTCCCGGTGGACGCCGCCGCCCGCGCCGGGCGTCTCGGCCTCCCCGACGGCGGATATCTGCTCACCCTCGCCACCCTGGAGCCGCGCAAGGGCCTGGACACGGTGCTCGCCGCGCTGCGCGACCCGGCCGCGCCCGACCTGCCGCTGGTGCACGTCGGCTCGCCGGGCTGGGGCGGGCTGGACCTGCGGGTCGAGGCCGCCCGCCTCGGCCTCGACCCCACCCGGCTGCGGCTGCTCGGGCGCCTGGACGACGCCGACCTCGCGGTCGTGCTGTCACGGGCGACCGCGCTGCTCGCGCCGAGCCGCTCGGAGGGCTTCGGGCTGCCGCTCGTCGAGGCGATGGCCCACGGCGTCCCCGTGATCGCCTCCGACATTCCCGCGTTTGTCGAGGTCGGCGGGCCCGCGATCGTGACCGTGGCGGTGGGCGACGCGGCGGCGCTGGCCCGCGCCACCGCGTCCGTTGTCGGCGACGAGGCGTTGCGTCGCCGACTGGGCGCGGACGGACGAGCGAGAGCGGCGGCATTTACCTGGAACGGGGCAGCGGAATCGGTCTGGTCCCTTTACCGTCGACTTACCGGCTCCCGGGAGTTCTCGACGGGGTGACCCTCGGGGATCGGGCGCGGGCGTAGGCTTGCCTGCGGGCCGAAGTCGATGTGATCGGCAGGGCCGGACGGATCAGAGGCGATCCGTCGGGGTCGCTTCACGCGGCGTCGGTGGCCTCAAAGAACCTAGCGGTGAGTAACATGCCGCCAGTCGGAAGGAGCGCCGTGTCTCCCCGGGTGCTCGTCGACGCCACTGCGGTCCCAGCTGATCGCGGTGGCGTCGGTCGTTATGTCGACGGGCTGGTGGCGGCCTTGGATGCGGCTGGCGCCGACCTCGCGTTGGTCTGTCAACGATCGGACTACGAGCGGTACGGCCGGATAGCCCCGCACACCAACGTGGTGGCGGGGCCGGCGGCGATCGCCCACCGGCCCGCACGCCTGGCCTGGGAACAGACCGGGCTGCCGCTGGTCGCCTACCAGATCGGTGCGCAGGTCATCCATTCGCCGCACTACACGATGCCACTGCGTACCTCCCAGCCCGTATGCGTGACCATCCACGATGTCACGTTCTTCACAGAGCCGGAGATGCACACCGCCGTGAAGGGAACGTTCTTCCGGTCGGCGATGCGCACCGCCGTGCGCAAGGCCAACCGGATCATCGTTCCGTCCAAGGCCACCCGTGACGAGCTCATCCGGGTCCTCGACGGGGACTCGACCACGACCGACGTCGCCTATCACGGGGTGGAGACCGCGACCTTCCACCCGCCCACCGACGAGGACAAGCGCCGGGTCCGGCTGCGGCTCGGTCTGGGTGAGAGCCGTTACGTCGCGTTCCTCGGGATGCTCGAACCCCGCAAGAACGTGCCGAACCTGATCCGCGGCTGGGCCGAGGCCGTGCACGACCGGGCGGACCCGCCCGCACTGGTGCTCGCCGGCGGCTCGGGCTGGGACGACGACGTGGATGCCGCGGTCGCCTCGGTCCCGTCCAACCTGAAGGTCGTTCGTCCCGGCTACCTGCGCTTCTCCGACCTTCCCGGCTACCTGGGCGGGGCGTCGCTGGTCGCCTACCCGTCCCACGGCGAGGGTTTCGGGCTGCCGGTGCTGGAGGCGATGGCCTGCGGCGCACCGGTACTGACGACCCCCCGCCTCTCCCTGCCGGAAGTCGGCGGTGACGCTGTCGCCTACACCCAGCCCGACGTCGACTCGATCGCACGCGAGATGAGCGCGCTGCTCGACGACGCACAGCGGCGCGAGTCGCTGGCGGTGGCCGGTCTGGCACGGGCCCGGGAGTTCACCTGGGCGGCGAGCGCCGAGGCGCACCTGGCGAGCTACGCGCGGGCCGCCGCATCCTGACCCGACCGACGTTCCTCACCCCACCGATGCTCCCGGCCCGACCGGTGGTCGGCCACCCGATCGTCCGACCCCGCGCCATCTGACCCCGACCGCTTGACCCCGACACCTGACCGCGGCCCTGCCGGTGGCATCCTGACCCGGGCGTTGCAATCGCATATGCACACGGCGAGCAGGGACGAAGAGGGCGGTCAGTGAGCGCACAGAACGAGGCAGCCTTGACGCAGCCACAGCACGACAGGCGTGACAGCCCGGGTCCTGTGGATGCGCAGCCGCAGCTGCGCGTGGTGGTCGTGGCGTTCCATTCGGGTCAGGTGCTCGGCCCCTTCGTGGACTCCCTGGCCAAGGCCACGTCGTTGCCCTACGAGGTCGTCGTGGTGGACAACTCGCCGGTGCTGGACGCAGGCACGGCCGCCGTGGCCGAGCGCGGCGAGGTCCGGCTGTTGCGCACCGGGCGCAACCTCGGTTACGGGACGGCGGTCAACCGCGGCGCGGCCGGTAGCAGCGCCCCGTGGCTGGTCGTGGCCAACGCCGACATCACGTTCACGCCGGGATCGCTCGACGAGCTGATGGAGGCGTCCGAGCGCTGGCCGGGGGCCGGTGCCTTCGGCCCGGCGATCATCAATCCGGGGGGTGTGCTCTACCCGTCGGCCCGCGAGCTTCCCTCATTGTGGCGTGGGATCGGTCACGCTCTGTTCGGCTGGTGCTGGCCGACCAACCCGTGGACGGCGGCCTACCGCCGCGAGGGTGGTGCACTGGTCGAGACGACCGCCGGTTGGCTGTCCGGAGCATGCCAGGTGCTGCGGCGCCAGGCGTTCGAGGCGGTCGACGGATTCGACGAGGCGTACTTCATGTTCATGGAGGACGTGGACCTGGGCCGGCGGCTCGGGTTGCTCGGCTGGCAGCAGGTCTACGTACCGACCGCGGTCGTGGAGCATCTGGGCGGCCACTCGACGAGGCGTACCTCCCGTCGCATGGTGATCGCCCATCACCGCAGCATGTTCCGGTATCTGTCCCGGCAGTACTCGACACCGCGCCACCTGCCGCTTCGGGTCCTGCTCGGGGTGGGACTCGGCCTGCGCCTGCTGGTGGCCGTGGCGCTCGCCGACGACAGCGCGGGTGCCCGCGCGACTCAATCCACCGACGCCCTCCCGGCCCGAAGCGCGGACTCGGTTCGAAG
>NZ_CAAAFT010000100.1:3399-4003 GCF_900634765.1 Candidatus Protofrankia californiensis
ATCAGGTGCGCCAGGCCGAGGCGGCCGAGCCCCAGCCTCGTCCCGATGGCGGTGTGGGCGTGCAGCACGTCACTCGGCTCAAGGTCGTTACGCAGGGCCACGTCGACGATGTCCAGGGCCGGGCTCATCGCGTCCAACCAGGCTATGCGTTCGGCCAGCCGTGCGGGCAGGCCGCGTTCGTAGAGCTGTTCGGCAAACCGCAGGATGGCGGTCAGTTCCTGGTCGGACCCGACGGTGGCCAGCACCGTGGGCAGCGCCGCGGCGACCTCGGCCATCCCCTCGGCGTAGCGGGTGGTTTCGGCCGTGATGTCCAGGGGCGACCGGCGGGAGCGCAGCAGCCACAGCGTGGCCTCCTCCTGGACGAAGTGGCAGTGCAGCAGGGCCTCGGCGGCCGGGTCGGTGGAACCCACGGTCGGGCGCGGGCGGCTGCCCTCACCCAGGCCCTCACGGAGGTCTTCGCCGAGGCAGTGCGCGTCGAGGGCGTCCCAGATGCCGGTGAGGCCGAGCAGGTTGCGGGTGATGACGAACGCACGCGTGCTCTGGACCGTGTCCGCGCCGGTCAGCTCCCGCATGCGGTGCAGGAAGCCGGCGCCGACCCGGTCGA
>NZ_CAAAFT010000101.1:0-4912 GCF_900634765.1 Candidatus Protofrankia californiensis
GCGTCCGCCGCGCAGGGCGAACTCGATCCGGGCGGCGTCGGTGAGGCCGAGGTTGCCGCCCTCGGCCACGACCCGGCAGCGCAGCTGCCGGGCGTCGACCCGCATCCCGTCGCGGGCCTTGTCCCCGACCGAGGCGTGGTCCTGCCCGCCGGCCTTCACCCAGGTGCCCACCCCGCCGTTCCACAGCAGGTCGACCGGTGCGCGCAGGATCGCCCGGACCACGGCGTCGGCGGGCAGCGTGTCCTCGCCGACGCCGAGCAGCTCCCGCACCTCGTCGGTCAGCTCGATCCGCTTGGACGACAGCGGGAAGACACCCCCGCCGGCCGACAGGGCCGTCCGGTCGTAGTCGTCCCAGCTGCTCGACGGAAGCGACGCCAGCCGCCGGCGTTCGGCGAACGACCGGGCCGGGTCGGGATCGGGGTCGAGGAAGATGTGCCGATGGTCGAAGGCGGCCACCAGACGGAGATGGCGGGAGAGCAGCATCCCGTTGCCGAAGACGTCCCCGGACATATCGCCGATGCCGACGACCGTCAGGGGTTCGTGGTCGGCGTCGACGCCGAGCTCGGCGAAGTGACGGCGGACCGATTCCCACACGCCTCGGGCGGTGATGCCCAACGCCTTGTGGTCGTACCCGCTGCGGCCACCCGAGGCGAAGGCGTCGCCGAGCCAGTAGCCGTTGGCCGCCGCCACCCGGTTGGCCAGATCGGAGAAGCCTGCCGTGCCCTTGTCGGCGGCGACGACCAGGTAGCTGTCGGGACCGTCGTGGCAGACCATCCCCGGCCGGCACCGGGTCGCGCCGTCGACCCGGTTGTCGATGAGGGCCAGCAGCGCCTCCATGAACTGCGTGTAGCAGGACTCGGCGAGCCGGGCGAGTTCCCCGGGGTCCGACGGCGGCCGGCGCAGCACGAACCCGCCCTTTGCCCCGTCGGGCACGATGACGGCGTTCTTGACCCGCTGGGCCTTCATCAGGCCGAGGATCTCGGTACGCAGGTCCTCCTGGCGATCGGACCACCGGATGCCGCCGCGGGCCAGGCGGGTGCCGCGAAGGTGCACCGCGTCGAACCGGGTGGAGCTGACGAAGGTCTCGGCCTCCGGCAGCGGCCGGGGCAGCCACGGGAGCCCGGCCGGGGCGAGCTTGAAGGCGAGCGCGTCCCCGATGCCGCCGGGCGTCCCGTGGGCTGTTTCGCCGGCTACCGTCCGGATCTCGCCGGACGCCGGATGGTCGGGCACCGAGGAGTCGGACGCCGAGGAGTCGGACGCCGAGTAGAACGTCGTCCGGACGACCGCGAGGGCGAGATCCCGCAGCCGGCGCAGGACCGCGTCGTCGTTGATGCCCGTCACCCATCCGAGCGCGTCCTCCAGCGCCGCGTGCAGCCGCTCGGCGTCGGCCGGGTTCGCCCGCAACGGATCCATCCGGGCGTGGAACAGTGCCACCAGGTCGTGCGCGTAGAACGGGTGGGCGGTCAGGACCCGGTGGGCGTACCGGGTGCCCAGGGACGTCCCGGCCAGCCGCAGGTAACGGAACATCGCCCGCAGCAGCCGCACCTCACGGGCGGTGAGCCCGGCGGTGAGCACCAGCGAGTCCAGGCTGTCGCTGTCAACGTCCCCGCGCGCGAGACCGCTGAGGACGTCACGCAGCCCGTCCATCTGTTTGAGCGCGGCGTCGGCCAGCTCCGGTGCGGCGATCATGTGGTATTCGTCCAGGTTGACCGTGCTTCCGTCCGGGCCCGGACGGCTCGGCAGCGAGCGGTGGGTCCGCGCGCGCAGGCCCAGGTTGGCCAGCACCGGTATGACGTCGGCGATGGGCGGCTCGTGCGCCTGCCAGGCAAGCCATACCGCGAGCGTGGCGGTCCCGTCGTCGGTGCGGGCGGCGGCGAAGCCCGGTTCCCCGCCCTGGGCCAGCCCGGCCAGGGCGCTCTCGGCACCCGACAGGGTGCCTTCGTGGGAGATCCGGTAGCTGGGGGCAGACGGGCGTACCACCCCTTCAGCATCGTCAGAAGCACCGGGCTGCGCACTCCGGCACACCGCAGGCGGGACCGACTTGGCCCGACGCTTCGGTGTCCGCGACGCGACGTCACCGAAATACGCGAACATCGCGCACTAGGTAGTGCGGCCTCTGCGAAACTGACGCGCCATGGACGCTGTGATGCTGGTCGGCGGACAGGGTAGCCGTCTGCGCCCGTTGACAATGTCGGCACCGAAACCGATGCTTCCGGTCGCCGGTGTACCGGTGACCGCCCACATGCTTGCCCGCGCCCGTGACGCCGGGATCACCCGTGTCGTCCTCGCGACGTCATACCGGGCCGAGGTGTTCGAGGAGTACTTCGGGGACGGCTGCGCCCACGGGCTGGAGCTGGAGTACGTCACCGAGACCGAACCGCTCGGGACCGGCGGCGGGATCCGCAACGTCGCGTCGAGACTGCGCGGCGGCCCGGACGACCCCGTGGTCGTCTTCAACGGCGACATCCTCTCCGGGCTGGACATCGCCGCGCTGGTGCGGCGTCACCGCCAGACCGACGCGGCCGTCACCCTGCACCTGACCGAGGTTGATGATCCACGGGCGTTCGGTGTCGTACCCACCGACGCCGACGGCCGGGTCACCCAGTTCCTGGAGAAGACCCCCGACCCGCCGACCAACCGGATCAACGCGGGCTGTTATGTGTTCCGCCGGTCGGTGATCGATGACATTCCGGCGGGCCGCCCGGTCTCGGTGGAGCGGGAGACCTTCCCGGGGCTGCTGGACGCCGGCTTCCTGGTGGTCGGCTACATCGACAGCACCTACTGGCTGGACCTGGGCACGCCCGACGCGTTCATCCGGGGCTCACGCGACCTGGTGACGGGGCGGATCGCCTCCTCGGCGCTGCCAGGGCCCGTCGGTGACTGGCTGGCGCTACCGGGCGCGTCCGTCGCCGTCGACGCCAAGATCGGCGGGGGTGCGGTGGTGGGCGCCGGTGCAGTGGTGGGCGCCGGCGCCACCGTCGACGGCGCGGTGATTTTCGACGGCGCGATGATTGGTGAGGGCGCGTCCGTGCGGAGCTCGGTGGTGGGTGCCGGCGCGGTCATCGGGGACAGGGTGTCCCTCGAGGGGGTGGTCATCGGTGATCGTGCGCGGATCGAACCCGACAACGAGCTGCGGGCCGGCGCCCGGGTCTTCCCCGATGCCGTCCTGCGGGCGGGCGCGATCCGCTTCAGCTCCGATCGTGTCTGACGAGCCTCCCGGCCGGCCGCCCGAAGGCGTCCGATCATGCCTTCCTTCTCGGCGTTTCTCAGCGTGGCGCCGTTGAACCCGGTATGACGGACGTCCCCGGCTCGGGGGTTGTCCCGGCCGATGCGCTTGTCGGGGCCGGTTCGGTTGCCGAGCCGGCGATGGTCGGGCTCAGGTTGAGGGTCCCGCCGGAGGCACCCGACTCGGGTGCGGTGGGGGAGTCCCACGCCGCGCCGACGGGGTCCGGGTTGGCATAGGTGGCCACGAACTCCTTGATGGCCGCCTCGGACACGGTCGCGCATCGCTGTGTGCGGTCCCACGCGGTGAGCACGAAGTGCTTGTCGTCGGGGAAGTCGCCGCGTTCCCAGGGAATCGCGAGGAACCGGTCGCCAGCGGTGTCGGAGGCGGTGCGTAGCGCCGCGACCTGGTCGTCGGGGAGCTTCGGGTCGTACCAGCCGATGATGAAGCCGTGTTCGAGACTGTGCACGGCGCGTTCGATCCGCAGGTTCGGGATGCGCTCGTAGAAGTGGTAGGCGTCCGGCAGAGGGTCGGCGTCGTGGTTACCGGACGACGGCGGGGCCACGTCGTAGTTGACGGTCTGGTTCGCCGCGACGTGGGTGTTACCGCGTGGCGCGTCGTTGACGACCCCGGTGCATCCGGCTGCTGCCGCAGCCTTGCCCGCCGACGTGACATGGCCGATCGAGTGGCTTGCGTTCTGTGACCTGTTCTCCGACATGGCGTAGATGATGATGCCGGCCAGCAGCACGAGCGCGACGATGCCGCTGGAACCGTAGATCAGGAGGGAACGGCGCCGCTCTTGGCGTCGCTGTTCGCGCCGGAGCGCCTCCAGCCGTGCATTGCGTTCCGCGCTCTTTTTGCCCACGGCGCCCAATCCTACGGAGTGTCGAATACCACGTCCGTACCCCGTCCTGGTCACGAGGTTCCGGTCATGGGGTTCCGGCCGCGAGGTTCGGACTATCCGGTGATGACGAGTTATCTGGTGACGACGAACGGCGTGACATCGGGGGTCGGGCGTTGTCCGGGTGGATGCGCTGGATGGCCGATCCCCACCGCTCCCATGGGCTGCCAGCCCGCCGGCAGCCGCAGGACCGCACGGACCACGTCCGGGCAGAACAGGGTGCTCGACACCCAGCATGACCCCAGACCCTCCGCGGCCAGGCAGACCAGCATGTTCTGCACGCCGGCTCCCATCGCGACCAGGAACATCCGCTCCTCGGCGGCGGCCCGCCGGCTGTCGGGATAGCTGTGGGCGCCGTCGGTGACCAGGCAGGGCACGACCAGGACGGGTGCCCGGCGCAGGACGTCACCGCGTCCCAGCCGGCGGGTGACCGCGGCGGGGCCGAGACCGTCCGCGCGCAGGTCCGCCGCCCAGGCCTCGGCCATCCTCGCCAGCAGCTGGTCACGGGCGTCGGTCACGACCACGAACCGCCACGGGGTCGTGTGGTGCGGGGCGGGAGCGGTCACGGCCGCGGCAAAGGCGCGCTGGAGGGCCTGCGGATCCACGGGTGCGTCGCTGAACTCGCGGACCGTCCGCCGGGCGGTGACCGCTGACCGCCGGGCCTCGACGGTGCCGAGCCGGAACATGTCCTCGGCTGCCGGGCGGACCAGCGCCCGAGCCCCGCGACCGTCGTCGGCGAGCGCGCGGAAACCGCGTACGAGCGCCACCGGCACCCCGGACAGCTTCCG
>NZ_CAAAFT010000102.1:0-578 GCF_900634765.1 Candidatus Protofrankia californiensis
CCCGCAGGCCGTCGACCAGGGCCCGCGCGCTCGCGTCCGGGTCGACCGGCAGCAGGGCGATCTCGTCCTTGGTCACGTTGGACGCGTCCACCCCGGCGTTGGCGAGCACGAACCCGTGCCGGGTCTCGACGATCCGCGTTGACCCTCGGCCGGCCACCTCACGGACGGTTTCGGCCTCGACGGCGGCCAGCCGTACGGCTTCCCGGTCACCGTCGACGGGGATCAGCCGCCCCTCGGCCTTCGACACGATCTTCGAGGTGACGACGAGGACATCGCCGTCGCGCAGCGGGATGCCGTGGGCGGTGAGCGCGGTCGCGATGACCGTGGTCAGGTCGTCGCCGGCACGTATCTCGCCGATCCCCGTGACGGCGGTGACGGAAAGTGCCTCAGACACCGGCGAGCTCCAGGGCCGCACGGACGATCTCTACGGTCGCCTCGACGTCCGTCATCAACAGTGGCCGGGCCTTCACGGTGACGCCGGGCACCTTGGTGCCGGTGTCAGCGGTGTCGACCAGCCAGCCGTCGAGAATCCCGCCGCCCGCGCCCGCGCCCGCGCCACCGGGAGCGCGGTGCCCGCG
>NZ_CAAAFT010000102.1:603-5142 GCF_900634765.1 Candidatus Protofrankia californiensis
CGCCCGCGCCCGCGCCACCGGGAGCGCGGTGCCCGCGCCCGCCGTAGTGGGCGCCGACCGCGCCTGCGGTGGTGGCCACGCCGATCGCGCGCAGGCAGGCGTCCGCCATGCCGCGCACCGGGGCACCGCTGATGATCGGGGACACCCCGACGACGGGAGCGGGCGTCCCGATCAGCGCCTCCCGCAGCCCCGGCACGGCGAGGATCGACCCGATGGACACCACCGGATTCGACGGCGGGAGCAGCACGAGGTCGGCGTTCGCGAGCGCGTCGAGAACTCCCGGTGCCGGTCGTGCCTTCTCGGCTCCGACCGAAATGATTTCCCTGGCCGGGGTGGCGGCACGCATCCGCAGCCACCACTCCTGGAAGTGCACGGCCCGCCGTCCCTCGTCGGTTTCGATGACCACGTGTGTCTCGACCCTGTCGTCACTCATCGGCAGCAGGCGCAGCCCTGGCTTCCAGCGTTGGCACAGCGCCGCGGTCACGTCGGTGAGTGAATAGCCGGCGGCTAGCATCTGCGTGCGGACGAGATGGGTGGCAAGATCGCGGTCGCCGAGCCCGAACCAGGCCGGACCGACGCCGTAGGTCGCCAATTCGTCGGCCACGGTGAACGTCTCCGCGTGGCGACCCCAGCCACGCTCGGTGGAAATACCCCCGCCGAGGGTGTACATGACGGTGTCGAGGTCGGGGCAGATACGCAGGCCGTGCAGGGTGATGTCGTCACCGGTGTTACCGATCACCGTGATTTCGGCGTCGGGTAACGCGGCTCTCGCACCGAGCAGGAAACGGGATCCCCCGATGCCGCCCGCGAGCGCTGTGATCTTCACCTGACCCTCACGTCCCGCGATTGTGTCACCCTTCGACCCTATCCGCGTGCTGTCGCCGACGATGGCTGTGGATTCCGGGGCCTCCGAGCGCGTAAAACCATGATCGCGTCCTCTTCGGCCAGCCTCTTCAGCCAGCTAGGACGGTGGGATGGTCCTGGCTGCGGTTTCCGGCCTGGCTCCGGTTTCGGATCTGACTCCGGTTTCGGGATCGTGGGCGGTGAATGCGGCCAGCAGATAGCGCACAAGGCTGCTGGTCGGTCGCGTCGGAGCGGGGTCGGCCAGCCCGCCTTCGATCGTGGCGACGACCGCGTCCGCGGCGATGTCCTGCTCCGTTTCGTCGACATGGTCGGTGACCGTGGCGAGAGCCAGATCGTGGAGCCAGGAGTGCAGCCGTTCGTGGTACTCCATGACCGTCGGCGAGTGCGGCGCACGTTCGGCCACACAGGGATGCAGGGAGCGCCGGCGCTCGACCGAGTCCAGGGCCGCGAACAGCTTCTGCGCCGGATCGCCGTCGAATGCGTCGATACGGTCGACCTCACCGTCGAGAAGCCGGTTGAGGACGGCGGCGAAGGCGTGGTCCTTCGATCGGAAATACCAGTAGACCGAGCCCGGCTCAATGCCCGCGGCCCGGGCGATTTCAGCGACGGAGGTGGCGGCGAAGCCCCGGGCGAGGAACTGTTGCTCGGCGACGGCCAGCAGCGCGTCTATTCGCTCCTCGCGTGGGACCTCCTGGCGGTTACGCGGCACCTGATCAGCCTAGCGACAGCCGCTGCCGTAGGTCGGAGGAAGGTGCACGGATCAGCGACACGTGATGGATGTCAACGGTGGATGTGTCGCCCGTTATCGGCGTATCCACCCGTCAAGGTCATTATTTGTCCTGCTTACGTGATGATCTTGAAGGGGTAGCGGATCGTATTTGGTGCGTCGTATCTCTTGATTCTGCTTAGAGAGGGTGGTGAGACTGGGGGCGGGCGCTGCCGGCACGCGGCGCCGCAACCGGAAAGGACGATCCATGTCCCAGCCGAAGCCGACCGTTATGAGCCACAGCCTCGACGCCCTCACGGCAATTCTTGCCCGGGCGCTGGCCGGCGCACGCCATCCGCAGGTCGAGGCCGCCAGGCGTTCGCAGATACGCCGTACCGCGGGCAGGCCCCCGGCGCCGGCCGGCGACCCGGTGTCCCGGCGTTGCGACCGGCTTGCCGCTCGCGCCCGGACGTACAACACCCTCGGTGTTGTCGGCCGGCTGCGCACCATCGCCACCTAGTGACCAGGGCCTCCTTCAGGCACTGACGGTAGCCAACCGAATCGTTGCGGCGGTCTTGGCGGCGTGGCCGGGCGCCATTGCGGCTCGGGCGCGAGAAAAGCATGATCGCGTCGTTCTTGATATCTGATCATTGGGATTCGGGTGGGTAGATGACGAGATCGCGGGAGCCCGCGCACAATTCGTCCCGCGCCGCGGCGAACGACGCCACACCGGCGGTGACGCCTGACGCCAGGCGACCGGTACGGCCCGGTGCCCAGCCGCCGCCGGCGGGCCCAGCGCTGCGGCGCGCGCTGCGGCGGGCCCGCGACGGTGTGGTCCTCGACGCGGTGGAGGCGGCCGTGCTGATGGCCGCCCGCGAGGACGATCTCGTTGATCTGTCCGCGTCGGCGGCACGGGTACGGGACGCGGGCCTGCGCTCGGCCGGGCGTCCGGACACGATCACCTATTCGCCGAAGGTGTTCATCCCCCTCACGCGGTTGTGCCGGGACAGGTGCCACTACTGCACGTTCGCGACCGTCCCGCACCGGCTGTCCGCGCCCTACCTGAGCCTGGACGAGGTCGTCGAGATCGCCCGCAGAGGCGCGGCGGCGGGCTGCGCGGAAGCGCTGTTCACCCTGGGTGATCGTCCCGAGGATCGCTGGCCGGCGGCGCGCCAGTGGCTGGACACCCACGGCTACGACTCCACCCTCGGCTACCTGCGGGCGGCGGGCATCGCCGTCCTGGAGGAGACCGGGCTGCTGCCACACCTGAATCCCGGGGTGCTGTCCTGGCAGGAGCTGGCTCGGCTCAAACCGGTCGCGCCGTCCATGGGCATGATGCTGGAGACGACCGCGACCCGACTGTGGTCCACTCCGGGCGGCCCGCACCACGGCTCGCCCGACAAGGAGCCGGCCCGCCGGCTGCGGGTGCTGGAGGACGCCGGCCGGCTGTCGGTGCCGTTCACCACCGGCCTGCTGCTCGGTATCGGCGAGACCTACCTGGAACGCGCCGAGACGCTGTTCGCGATCAGGGCGGTGGCCCGCCGCTACGGTGGCATCCAGGAGGTGATCGTCCAGAACTTCCGGGCCAAGGACGACACGGCGATGCGGGGTGCACCCGACGTCGGCGCCGAGGAGCTTGCCGCGGCGGTCGCCGTTGCCAGGCTGGTGCTCGGCCCGTCCCTACGGGTACAGGCGCCGCCGAACCTGGTCGACCCCAACGAGTGCGCGCTGCTGCTGGCCGCCGGCATCGACGACTGGGGCGGGGTGTCACCGGTGACCCCGGACCACGTCAACCCGGAACGGCCCTGGCCGGCGGTGGCGACCTTGGCCGCGGTCACGGCGGCGGCCGGCTTCACATTGCGGCCACGGTTGACCGCCTACCCGCCCTACCTGGACGAACCGTGGCTGGACCCCAGGCTGCGCCCGTACGTGGACGCGCTGGGCGCTGCGGACGGGCTGCTGCGGGCCGCAGCGGTCGCGGTGGGCCGCCCCTGGCAGGAACCGGACGGCGGCCTCGCCGACAGCGGCCGGGTCGACCTGCAGGCGGCCATCGACGTCTCCGGCCGCCGCACCGACCGCAGGGCGGACTTCGCGTCGGTCTACGGGGACTGGGACGTCCTGCGCGAACAGGTCAGCGCCGCGGGCACCGGCGCCGACGGGGTGGTCGGCACGGGAACCCGTGCCGCACCGGATGTGCCCGTGCCCGGCACGGCTTCGCAGGCCGGAACCGGAGCCGGGGCGGGAGCCGGGGGGGATGGTTCCGCCGGCGCCGGCGGAACCGCGCCGGCGCGCCTCGACGGCGACACAAGGACCGCGCTGCGCCATGCGGCCGACGATCCGGCGGGCATCAGCGACGCCGACGCCCTCGCCCTGTTCGGCGCGTCGGGCGCAGCGCTGGAGGAGCTCTGCCGGTTCGCGGACGACCTGCGACGGGACGCCGTCGGTGACGACGTCACCTACATCGTCAACCGGAACATCAACTTCACGAATGTCTGCTACACCGGATGCCGGTTCTGCGCGTTTGCGCAGCGACGGGGTGACGCCGACGCCTACACGCTGTCCCAGCAGGAGGTCGGCGCCCGGGCCGAAGCGGCGTGGGCGGTCGGCGCCACCGAGATATGCATGCAGGGGGGCATCCACCCGGACCTGCCCGGGACCGCCTACTTCGACCTGGCCCGCGAGATCAAGAGCCGGGTGCCCGGTGTGCACCTGCATGCCTATTCTCCGATGGAGGTCGTCAACGGGGTCAGCCGGACAGGTCTGTCCATCCGCGACTGGCTGACAGCGGCCCGCGAGGCCGGCGTCGACTCGATTCCGGGAACGGCCGCCGAGATCCTCGACGACGACGTGCGCTGGGTGCTGACCAAGGGCAAGCTGCCGGCCTCGACCTGGGTGGAAATCATCACAACCGCCCACCAGGTGGGCCTGCGGTCGTCCGCCACGATGATGTACGGGCATGTGGACACGCC
>NZ_CAAAFT010000102.1:5167-11382 GCF_900634765.1 Candidatus Protofrankia californiensis
GTACGGGCATGTGGACACGCCGGCGCACTGGGTGGCCCACCTGCGACTGCTGCGTCGCATCCAGGAGTCGACCGGCGGGTTCACCGAGTTCGTGGCGCTGCCGTTCGTCCACCACAGTTCGCCGATCTATCTGGCCGGCGTGGCCCGGCCCGGTCCCACCGTCGGGGAGAACCGGGCGGTGCACGCGATGGCCCGGCTGCTCCTGCACGGCGCGATCGACAACGTCCAGTGTTCCTGGGTGAAGCTCGGGCCGGACGGTTGTGAGCAGGTCCTGCGCGGCGGGGTCAACGACGTCGGCGGCACGCTCATGGAGGAGACCATCAGCCGGATGGCCGGTTCCCAGTACGGGTCGGCCCGCTCCATCGCGCAGCTGGAAGCGTTGGCCCATGCCGCGGGACGGCCGGCGTGCCAGCGTACGACAACCTACGGGGACGTCCCGGCGGAGCGGTTGGCCGTGGCACGCAGGGAGGCTGCGGCTGCGCCGGGTGACGGCCGGTTCGGCGAGGGCCTCCCCGCGGGGATCGGCGTGGGTGAGGATCCCTCCGGCGGCGGGGCCGTCCGGAGGATCCTTCCGATCATTTCCTGACGGGTTCTTAAGTCCCGACTCCTGTCGCGGTGGCACCCGGGTCGGTGATCCCGCCGGACAATGCTTCCGCCGGGCTTCCGCCGGATCGCAGCCTGCGGGACCGCTGCCGCGTGACGGTTGATCCCGCCGACCCGCAAGGATGGGCGGTGGGCGGATGCCCGTCGGCGTACTGTCGGCGTCCGGCCATCAGGTTGGTCGTGGTTTTGCCGTATGCCGGTGAGGGTCCGATAGCCGGCGGTATTCGTTGCTGGTGCCCCGGTGGGTATCCGCGGAAGCGGAAGTCTGCCAGATAGGAGGAGATGTCATGAGAAGGACAATTCATGACGGCTTTGCCTGATTTCAGAGGGTAAGATGGCCTGGTCAGGAGCTTCAAGGACTTCTTGCGTATCGCTCAGCGCCGCAGGCGAGGACCCTCCGTAACGGCATCCTGCTACCGTGAGCTATTGTTTGATCGCTGGTTGTAGAGGATGTTGCGCTGGTGGGGTTGACGTAGCCGTCTTCGGCGCGTGTAATTACCGGCGTGTCATTTCCCCCGCCGGTGGGGAAGGTGCAGTAAAGCACTCACCCGGCCGGTGTGGACACCAGTCACCTGCGCGCCGGCGCCCGGGGGGTGGCCGACCGCACCGCGACGGGTCTGGAGGAGTCCACATGGAACGCACCGACGCGGGCGTCCACATCGTCCTCGCCGAAACACACCGGCCACGTGCCGGGTTGCCCACGCAGCCCACGGCCACCGAGTGGCCTGGGCGGTCGGATCCCGGTCGCCGTGGGGGCCGGGAGCTGACCACCGCCGAGTTCCACGTCGATTTTGATATTGATTTTCATGATGGCGACAATGATGATGGCAAAGAAGAAGATGAATTCACTGAATCGATATCGGTAGAGTCGACCGCCGGCCGGTCGCGGGCCGGTGACGCTGTGGCCGATGAGCCACGCAGCGGTGCCCTAGCCGATGTCGTCGCTCTCGGTCTCGACGACATCTTCGCGGACCCACCGGAGTGGCAGGAGCGCGCTCTGTGCGCCCAGACCGATCCGGAGGCGTTCTTCCCGGAGAAGGGCGGATCGACCCGCGAGGCCAAACGCATCTGTTCGGGTTGCGAGGTCAGGAGCCAATGCCTGGAGTATGCGCTCGAAAAGGACGAACGATTCGGGATCTGGGGCGGGATGTCCGAGCGGGAGCGGCGCCGGCTGCGCCGGCAGGCGGTCTAGACCGCCTGCCGGCGGCGCGATCATGTTTCTCGCGTGCTCGGGGTTCCTGCCGGACCCGGAATCCGGAAACCGATCTGAGAAGTCCGGGAGGGTCTCCCGGGAAGTTCGGTAGGCAGGCATCGGCGGCGTGACCACCACCGGGCCATCGCCACCGCATGCCGGGCGTCCGGCTGCTGGCGGTAGCAGCCTGAAGCATGTCGCCGGCGAGCATGTCACGGTCGAGGTCGTCGCGATCGTGGTCGTCTCCGATCGGGGCCGGAGTGCCGCCTGTCGAGGGCATCCTGGTCACGCCTTCTCGGACGCTGTCGCGGGCCCGGGTCTGACACAGATGCTGAGCGCTCTCGGCCGCCAGACCCGCCCGCCCGACCAGGTCGTCGTGGTGGACGTGAGCGGCAGGCCGCCGGCCCGCCGGGTACGGATCCCGGACGGTCCGAGGCTGCCGGTCCTCACTCTGCCGCCAGGAACCGGCTACGGGGCGGCCGTGGCTGCGGGACTGGCGCATCGGATCACCGGTACGCCGGACTTCCTCTGGCTACTGCACCATGACTGGGTACCGGCCCCTGACACGCTGGAGCGGTTGCTGACCTACGCGGCGCTGGACCCCAGCGCCACCGTGCTCGGCCCGAAGGTGCTCGACTGGGCCGACCCGAAGCTGCTCGTCGAAGCCGGAGCCGGCGTGGATAGCGCCGGGCACCGGGTGACCGGGATCAGCCCCGGCGAGATTGACAGCGGCCAGCACGACGCCGTCCGGGACGTCCTGGCGGTCTCGCCCGCGGGTGCACTCGTCCGCGGGCAGGCGTGGCACCTTCTCGGCGGGTTCGACCCGGATCTCGTCACCGTCGCCGATCTCGACTTCTGCTGGCGGGCCTGGCGCGCGGGGATGCGGGTGGTGGTCGTACCGCCCGCGGTGATCCACGTCGCCCGGACCGCTGGTCACCCCGCCCCCGTTCGCGGGCAGCATGACCACGGCGGCTGTGACCACGGCGGGCAGGCCGACCACCGTGACCTGCGGCGGGAGGAGCTGCAGGTCCGGATGGCCAACATCGGGGCCGGCCTGCTGGTACCGGCATGGCTGTGGCTCATGCCGGCGGGGTTGGGTCGTGGTGCTGCTCTGGCCGCCGGCGGCCGGTTCCGGCAGGGCCTGGACGAGATCGTTGCGGCCGCTGAGGTGATGGGCCGTCCCGGCTGGCTGTGGCGGGCGCGGCGGCGGCGGGCGGCGTCCGCGCGGGTGCCCGCCCGGACGTTGCGCCCGCTGCTGGCGGCCCGGGGCGGACCGTCGGGCACGGCGCGGATGCTCCTGCACGCCCTTTCGCTTTTCCTCTCGCTTTTCCTCCGCCGAGGGCGCAGCGGACCTCCGGCCTCAGCGGTCCGTCCTGCGTTGCTACTTTCCGGGGCGCTGGCCGTCGTGAGTCTTGTGGCGGCACGCTTCATGCTCGGACCGGGATGGGGGCCGGGGACGGTCGCCTGCCGGATACCCGGCGTGGCCGTGTCGCTGCCGTTACCCGACGGTGCCCGGGACCTGTGGTCGGCCGCTCTGTCCGGCTGGCCCGGCGGGTCCACCGCCTCGGGGTTGATCGGCTCGGGATCTCCTGGCTCTGTGGCATCCGGACCGGGGGGAGTGGCCCCGCTGTGGCTGGTGCCGTTGGCCGTTCTCGCGACCGCGCTGGGCGGCAAGCCGTGGCTCGCGGCCGACGTCGTCCTGCTGGGCGGGCCGGCGCTTGCCGGCCTCGCAGCCTATGCCGCATCCGCTCACGTAGGCCGCGGTCGTGGCGCCTGCGCTCGTGGCGCGTTCACTCCGGGTGTGTCCGGTCGTGGCGTCTCCGGTAGCGGTGGGCTGCGTACGCCGGTCCGGGTGGTCGTCGCGGCCGGCTACGCGCTGGCTCCCCCGATGATCTGGGCGGTTGCCGCCGGACGCGTCGACGTGGTGTTCGCGCTCGTGATGCTCCCCGGTGTTCTCACCGCCGCGGCCGTGCTGGTGGCGCAACCGGACACCGGCCGCGCAACCTGGCCCGCGGCCCGCCGGTTCGCGCTCAGGCTGCTCGCCGCGGTCGCCTGCGCACCGACGCTGTTTCTGTCCGCCGTCGTCGGGCTCGCCGGCGCGGTGGTGCTGCTGCGCCGACCGCGCCGGCTGGTGCCCGTGCTCGCCGTGGCCGTCGCCGGCACCATCCTGTTGTGGCCATGGCACAGTGCGGTCCTTGGATGGCCGTGGCGGCACAGTGCAGCCGTTGACGCCTTGGGTGCCCTGCCTGCGGTGGGTGCGACCGGTCGGGCCGGCACGGGCACCACGGCCGGTGCGGTGCCGGGATGGCTGGGGCCGGCCATGCCAGCTGCCGAGTTGTCAGCCGCCGGGCCGACCGGCGGGCACGTTGCCGGCCTAGCGGTGGCCGTACTGGTACCGGTTGCGCTCACCGGCGCGGTCGGGGCCGTGCGTGCCGACACCCGTAAGCCCGTCCTCGCGGCATGGGGTGTGGTCGTTGTCGGCCTGGCCGGTGCGGCCATCGAGACCCATGCGGGTGGTGCCGGGCGTACCGGGGAGCTTGCCGCCGCGCAGCTCGCGGTCGCCATCATCGGGATGCTACTAGCCTGTGCACTGTCGGTGACAGGGGCACGTGGTGCGCTTCGCCGTCACCCGCTCGGCTGGCGCCAGGTCACGGCGCTGTCCCTCGGTGGAGCCGTCGCGGCTGGCCCGCTCGCTGGCGCGCTCATGGTCGCCGATGCCGGCGAGGTGGCTGCCGGTGCCGCCGCACGCGCGGGCGGGATGGCGGTTTCCGTGCTCGCGGTGGCACAGATGTCCGGGCAGGACGCCCGCGTGCTGGTACTGCGCCAGCCGTCGCGGGACTCACCGGTCGGTTACACGCTCACGGACGCCCGCGGCCCGCGCCTGGACGCTACCTTCGCCGCGATGTCCGCATCCGGCGGCGCGGCAGTCGGGGCGGTCGTCGCGGACCTCGTCGTCGGGCGTGCGGCAGCTGCCGGCGGGCTTGCGGCGTTGGCTGTGCGCGCTGTCGTCGTCCCGCGTGCGGGCGCGTCGCCGTCGCTGGTCGCCACGCTGGACTCCGTACCCGGGCTGGTCCGGGAACAGGTAGCGGACGACGCCGTGGTGTGGCGCTGCCTGCCGTCCGGACCGGCGGGTCTGCCCGGCGCAGTGTTGCCCGGCGCAGTGTTGCCTGGCCCGGTGTTGCCTGGTGCGGGAGCGCCCGGCGCGGTGCCGGGCGCGCCCGGGGTGGCGCCGGCCCGGCGGGCCGCGAGCGGGGCAGCGGCGGGATCCCCGCGGTGACCGGGACGGGTGCGTCCCGGCCGTCCACCCGGCCGGACCAGCACGATCGGCCGGACCAGTCCGGGGGGCCGGAGCAGCCCGGGCGACCGATCCGGCCGGTGGGGACGGCGGGACGGGCCGGACGCGCGCGCCCAGCGGTGGTGATCGCGGCTGTCGTCGTGTTCGCCCTGTCCACCGTGCTGGCCCTGGCCGTCCTCGTCCGGTCCGCGGGAGGGATCCGGCCCGGACCGGCGCCGCCTCCGGCCGGCCTGCGGGTGCCGGTGACGTCCGCGACGCTGCTGTGCCCGGATCTCAACCCCCCGGTGGGCGGCACGGCGGGCGGCACGGCGGGCGGCATGGTGACAGTCGACATCGCGACCGCCGGCGGCACGGTGGGAGGGAGTCCGGGCGCGGACGGACGGATCTGGCTGTCCATGGGCAGTGCGGTGCGTGATGTCCCCACCGGTCAGGCGCGGGTGCGGGGCGTGTCGGTCCAGGTGCACGGCGGTATGCCGCTGGCCGTGCATGCCGGCGGTCCCGCGGCGGCCGGCCTGAGCGCCACGGTGACCGTTGCGGACGCGCCCGGCCACGCGCCCGCCCGGGCGCGCTGTGATCCGCCGAGGAGCGAGTTCTGGTTCGTCGGCCCGGGCACCATCACCGGACGTGACCCGTTGGTCATCCTCACCAACCCCGAGATCGTGCCCGCGCGCGTCGAGATCACATTGTTCAGGTCGGCCGGCCGGGGGACGCTGGTCACCGACACCCGGGTCACCGACTCCATGGTCACCGACGGTGTCTCGGTGCCGCCCATGGCGAGCGTGACCCGTCGGCTGACCGACTGGGTACCCGACGCCGAAGCCACGGGAGCGCGGATCCGGGTGCGGGACGGGCGTCTGACCGCTGCTGTGCTGGACCGCGCGGGCGCGCCGTTCGCGCCGGACCCGGCCGTCGTGCCCGTGGCGGCCGGGAGCGGACCGGCGGGTTCGCTGGTTCTGGCCGGCGCGGTCGGTGTGCCGACCGGTATCGCGGGCGCGCAGGTCGTGGTGGCCGCACCCGAAGCGGATGCGGTGATCCGCCTGGAACTGCTCACGGCGTCCGCACGCTTCACCCCGGCGGGCCTGGCGGCGGTGCGCGTGCCCGGCGGTGGTGTCCTGCGGTTACCGG
>NZ_CAAAFT010000102.1:11540-13420 GCF_900634765.1 Candidatus Protofrankia californiensis
CGGGTGGGCCGGTCGTTGCCGGTCTCGGGCTGCCCGTGGAGCCTGCCGGGGGCCCGCCGGCCGTGGCAGCGGCGCCGGAGCACCTGTGGGTCGGCGCGGCGGACGTGATCGAGCCTGACGCGGCAGCTGCTACGCTGCTACCCGCCGTTCCGGGGCAGACGCTGTCAGCCCTGGTACTCACCGCCCCGGAGGCCGCGGTGACGGTGTGGCTCGACGGGAACATGCTGCGGATCCCGGCCGGCCGGACGGTGTCCGTCGGGCTGGCCGGCGCCATGCGGATGGTCACCCGTGGCGGACCGTTGGTCGCGGCGCAGACGATCGGCACTACCGGATGGTTCTCCGCGCTGACTCTCTCGGCGGCGCCGCGGACGGCGTTCGCCCCTGCCCTGTTCCAGGACCCCCGGGTCGCCTTCCGCCGGTAGCTGGCAGCCGGCATGCCGGTGGCCGGCAGTCCGATGGCCCGCCGACAGGTCGATGGCCGATGACGGCAGCCGTGGGCGCCGCACACCATCCTGGCCGCTGCGAGAACCGGTCAGGACGGTGCGCACGACCCGGGCGAGGCGAGGAACACCCTGCCCCGTCCACGCAGGGTCAACACTCCTTCCGCCTCTGACACTCCTTGTGCCCCTGGGGCCGGGGCCACGACGGCCGCCTGGCCGCGTCGAAGCCTGGTCGCGCAGACACCCACGCCCTCCACCATGACGGTGCCGTCGGTCACCAGCAGGACGGCGGGGCGCCGGACGGTGACCGAGCTGTCGTGGACGTTTCCGCGGGGATCCGCCCGGTTGGGCATGGTCTCGTCACACACCGCCTCGGCCAGCACGAAATCATCGACCGGTACGTCCCAGGTACGCACGGTGATCCCGGCCGCCCCGCGCACGGTCCGGGGTGCGAGCACAGGTGCCCGGGTCGGCGTCGGGTCCAGGACGCGCAGCAGTTCGTTCACGTCGACGTGTTTCGATGTCAGACCCCCGCGCAGCACGTTGTCGGACGTGGCCATGATCTCGATGCCGACGCCGTGGACGTAGGCGTGCAGCAGGCGAGCGGGCTGGAAGAGCGCTTCTCCCGGCTGGAGCAGCACGTCGTTGAGCAGCAGCGCCGCGGCGATACCGACGTCGCCGGGGTGTGCCACGGCGAGCTGGCCGACCAGGTCGGCGGCTGCCGCCACGTCGGGCTCCGCCCGCGGGCCGATCATGCCGGCGGCCTTGACTATCCCGTCGACGAGGCCGCGCGCCTGGTGGGCGGGCATCGTCAGCAGCGTGCGCAGGACCGTTGCGGCCCCGACGGAGGGGTCTTCCCGCAGGGGCTCGAACGCGGCGGTCAGCGGGGGGTGGCCGAGGCTCTGCACCACGCGCAGGGTGCGTTGTGGGTCACGGATACCGGCCAGAGCACGGAAGGGTGTGAGCGCGACGATCAGCTCCGGCTTGTGGTTGCGGTCCCGGTACCGGCGGTGGGGAGCCTGCGGTGGCACTCCGGCCCGCTCCTCGCCGTCGAAACCGGCCTGCGCCTGCGCCCTGTCCGGATGCACCTGCAGGGAGAGCGCCTTGTCGGCGGCGAGAACCTTCAGCAGGAACGGCAGCCGACCCACGGCGGCCTCGGCCGGTCGCCGCCGGCCGCCGGTCTCGATCTCGGACGGTGCGCTCGGATGGGTGCCCAGCCACAGTTCCGCGGCGGGCCGGCCGGAGGGGTCCTCGCCGAGCAGATCGTAGATGGCGGTGGGCGAGCCCCAGTCGTAGTCGCGCACCCGCCCGAACAAACGCAGAATCCCAGCGGACTGGCCACCTGTCACTGTTGCTCGCCGCCTGTCACTATTGCTCGGCCTCCTCCGGGCGGAAGGATCCGTCGTCAGGGTCTCCGCCGTCGTCAGGGTCCGTCGTCGT
>NZ_CAAAFT010000102.1:13445-15389 GCF_900634765.1 Candidatus Protofrankia californiensis
CGGAAGGATCCGTCGTCAGGGTCTCCGCCGTCGTCAGGGTCCGTCGTCGTTGTCGGCACCGCACGGCACCGGCTGGCCGGAAAGCCTTTCGGCGCTCCTCCGGAGGATGGCCCCGGCAGGGTCGAAAAAGGTACCGGCGATCGGCCCCGGGTCGCGTGACCATCGGCGCAGTCATCGGGGAAAGATCCTCTACAGTGCCACGGCCAGGCCTGACACGGTCCGGACCCAGGTGTCGTGGGTGATTGCGGGGTGTCCTTCGGCGGTTACATTCCCGCGGTAGGTATTCCTTCGCCGTGTGTCCCGAGTTCCGTGTCGTCTACATTCGCGTCGCCTACAGCGCCGCCTGTGTCGTCGTTTACGTTGTCACTTGCATTGTTGCTTATATCGTTGATTACATGCGCACGGTCGACCTACCTGATCATCAGGCTACCCGACGCGACACCGTCGCGGGCGCCCACAGCCGGTCGGGAAGCCGGCATGTTGTGTTTGCCGCATGTAGAGCACCTGGCTATTCATCCTCGTGCCAGCCGTGGCCCTCGGGATCGATGACCTCCGGTTCCATGCCGAGCATGTCCGCGACCTTGTGGATCAGCACGTCCAGGATGAGTTCGGCGAGGTCGTCGGTGTCCATCGCGCGGGCTTCCAGCGGCCGCCGGTAGATGATGATCCGGTCCGGTGTCGCGGACCGCCCCCGGCCGGCCGGGGGCTGGTGGTGGGCCAGCGGCACCGGATCGTCCAGGCCGAGCACGGCCGGTATGGGCGGGACGTCCTCGACCGCGAACTCGACGCCGGCGAGTTCGGCCGACCAGCGGTGCTCGAGGTGCTCGACGGCGTCCAGGACGAGGTCGTCGAACCGCTCGCCGCGGCTGCGGTAGGCGGGAACCTCCGGCGGGATGAGCAGCCCTCGCAGGCCGCGCCCGCGCCGGTCACGACGGCGCGATGCGCGTATGGGTGGTTGGGTGGACGGGAAGTCCGGCGCGGGGGTTCCCCAGGAGGCGCCGGTGGAGGCGTTGTCCGCCATGTTGTGAGCGTACGGCTCGCCATGCCGGCTGTGCCGGGCGCCCCCCGGGATCTCCCGGCGGGATCCGCTGTACCCTCCGCCACACCCCCGTCGGTACCCGGGTTCCGGTGTCCCGTCGGCGCGACCGGTTGGATGCGCAGCGTCATGAATCTATTACGTTTCTTCCGTGGATGGATGCGACACGGCGGGCGGTGATGGCCGTCGCCCGTTCCGGGGGCTACCGTCCGGAACGTGAAGCCTCGGCGCTGCTCCCGCTCGGCATGTTCAGCGGCTGCGGTCGCCACACTCACGTACGCCTACGCCGAGTCGACAGCCGTCCTCGGGCCGCTCTCCCCATACGTCGAGCCGCATTCCTACGACCTGTGCGGGACGCATGCCGACCGCCTTACTGTGCCACTGGGCTGGGCGGTCGTGCGCATCGAGGGTGAGTCCAGGCACAGTCCAGCCTCTGACGACCTTGAGGCGCTCGCGGACGCGGTTCGTGAGGTGGCCCGACCCACGGGTCGTGAGGACCCGCCCGACCCGTCCACAACCCCAGGTCGGCGCGGTCATCTGCGGGTCCTTCCCCGGCCGTCCTGAATCGGCCCCGTCCCGCTCCGGCCCGGCGGGCCTCGCGCCGGGCCGGACCCCACACCGGGCCGGGTGTCGGGTACCCGAACGGCTCCACCCGGGCCGGCGCCGTGTCGGTAAGGTCGTCGGCGTTGCTGCCGGCAGCACCTGGACTGCTGCTGGCGGCGCTGGACTGCTGCCGGCGGTGCCGCCGGCGGGGCTGGTGACCGGGAAGGCGGAAGGGTGCACGACCTGTCGCGGATCTTCAAGGCATACGACGTTCGGGGTGTTGTGCCGTCCGAGTTCGACTCCGACGTCGCCCACGCCGTCGGCGCCGCGTTCGTGCGCCTGCTGGACGCCCCCCGGATCGTCGT
>NZ_CAAAFT010000102.1:15414-16383 GCF_900634765.1 Candidatus Protofrankia californiensis
GCGCACGACATGCGTGACTCGTCGGTCCCGCTGTCGGAGGCGTTCGCCGACGGGGCGGCGGGCCAGGGTGCGGACGTGGTCATGGCCGGGCTCGGCTCCACCGACCTGCTCTACTTCGCCGCCGGCTCGCTGGACCTGCCCGGCGCGATGTTCACCGCGTCCCACAACCCGGCCAAGTACAACGGGATCAAGCTGTGCCGGGCGGGTGCGGCACCGATCGGCCAGGACACCGGGCTCGGTGAGATCCGGGCGCTGGTCGAGGCCGGAGTCGCGCAGTTCACCGGGCCGCGCGGAACCGTCACCCGCCAGGACCTGCTCGCGTCCTATGCCCGGCATCTGCGCACACTGGTCGATCTTTCGGTGATCCGGCCGCTCACGGTTGCCGTGGACGCGGGTAACGGCATGGGCGGACGCACGGTCCCCGCGGTGTTCGAGGGGCTGCCACTGTCGGTCCACCCGCTCTACTTCGACCTGGACGGGTCGTTCCCGAACCACGAGGCGAACCCGATCGAACCGGAGAACCTCCGTGACCTGCAGGCGGCGGTGCGGGCCAACCGGGCCGACATCGGGCTCGCCTTCGACGGTGACGCCGACCGCTGCTTCGTGGTGGACGAACGCGGTGAGCTCGTGTCGCCGTCCACCATCACCGCGCTCGTCGCCGAGCGGGAACTCGCCCGCGAACCCGGCTCCACCGTCATCCACAACGTGATTGTCAGCCAGGCCGTGCCGGAGCTGGTGAGCGAACGCGGTGGCGTACCGGTGCGCACCCGGGTCGGTCATTCGTTCATCAAGGCGGAGATGGCCCGGACCGGGGCGATCTTCGGTGGTGAGCACTCCGGCCACTTCTACTTCCGTGACTTCTGGCGTGCCGATTCCGGGATGCTCGCGGCCCTGCACGTCCTGGCCGCGCTCGGGGAGCAGGACCAGCCGCTGTCACAGCTGCTGGCGGGCTATGCGCGGTACGCGGCC
>NZ_CAAAFT010000103.1:0-2298 GCF_900634765.1 Candidatus Protofrankia californiensis
GCCTGGCGTTCCCGGTACGGGACGAGATCCCGGTGATGCTGCTCGACGAGGCCGTCCCGTTCGGTGGGGAGGCCCGGCCGCCGGCGTCCACGTCGTCCTGAACCCTCGTCCGCTGCGTCCTGAACCCCGCTCGTCCTGAACCCCGCTCGAACCCCGCTGTCTGCTGAACCCTGGGCTGTGCGGATGGATGCGGGCATGCAATGGTGCAAGGCATGCGGGAAGCGGGCGTGGACGAGAGCATCCTTGACGACGTCGTCCGGCTAAGCGCCGCCGATCCGTCCGGCATGCTGCTGCACGTCGCGTCATCGGCCCGCCAGGTCCGCGAGTCCGCCGCGCTGGCGCAGGAGGCCGGCATCGGTTCGCTCGCCGCAGACGGCCGTCCGCGGGCGGTGCTTGTCGTCGGGGTGGGTAGCTCGGCGGCTGTCGGTGTCGCGCTCGCCGCGGTGGTCGGGTCGCGCTGTCCGGTCCCGGTACTCGGCCACAACGGCTTCGGCCTGCCCGGATGGGTGGGGGTGGCCGACGTCGTGATCGCGATATCCGGTTCGGGGCGCAGCGAGGCGACCCTGTCCGCGCTGGAAGAAGCCGATCGTCGCGGTTGCCGGGTGGTTGCGGTGGGCCCGCCCGACTCACCCCTGGCTCATTGTGCCGAACGTGCGCGGGCGCTGTTCCTTCCCGTTGCCGTGGTGGACGGTAGGCCCACCCGGGCCAGTTTCTGGGCGTTGTTGCTCCCGGCTGTCGCGGCTGTCCGGGCACTCGGTCTTCTCCCGCCCGCCGCCGAGGGCCCGGATGCGGTCGAGGCCGCGGCGGCGCGCCTGGAGGACCTGGCGATGCGCTGCCGGCCCGCCAGCGAGACGTTCATCAGCCCGGCAAAGGTGCTGGCGCTCGAGCTCGCCGGCTCGCTACCTCTGCTGTGGGGGACCACCGCGCTGACCGCCGCCGCCGCCGACCGGGCCGCCGGCCAGCTTGCCGCGAACGCGGGTTACCCGGCGCTGCTCGGCGCCCTGCCCGATGCGGCAGGCGCCCAGGCGGGCGTCCTGGACGGGATGTTCGGGGTCCGTGGGGCGGGCGGCGGTGCCGGAGCGGACGACGACTTCTTCCGTGACCGGGTCGACGAGACCGAGCCGGTGCGGCTGCGGCTGGTCCTGCTGCGTGATCAGGCGGCTGAGCATCCGGCGGTGACCCGCCAGGCCGAGGCTGCCGTCACGGCGGCGGCCGAGCGCGCGGTGGCGGTGACCGAGCTGTCCGCGCAGGGGTCCAGCCGCCTGGAACGGCTCGCGTCCCTGGTGGGCCTGTTCGACTACACCAGCGTCTATCTCGGTCTCGCGCTCGGTCTGGACCCGACGCCGGTGGCCGCCGCGCGTGACCTGAGTTCCCCGCCGACCCCGGCCGTGGGTGAGACGTAGCCCGCTCCAGGCCCCGCTGGCGGGTCCCGCTGTCCAGATCTGGCAGCGGGACCCGACGGTTGAGCGGGCCGGTCCGGCTGGTTCGTTACCGGACCGGGGGTGAGAACGGGAACACAGCGGTTGGTACGACCGGTCCGACGGCGCCAGGCGGTGACGTCGGCACGATCGGACCGCCCGATGCCGCCGCGGTGGGAGCCGGCGGTGGTGGCGGGGGAGTCGACAGCAGCCCGCCCTTGGTTCCCCTGGCCACGGTGGGATCGGCCTTCGACATGGGCATGGCGGGGACGCCGGCGAGCGCCGCCCGCAGCGAGCGGCTCCAGATGATCGCCGGAAGGTCCCCGCCGAACACGCGGGACCAGGTCCGGCCGTCCGCCACGACCCCCTTCAGCGGGTTCCCCTGCGCGCCCCTGGGGTTGCCGACCGCGACCGAAGCGGCCATCTGTGGGGTGTACCCCACGAACCACGCGGAGGAGTAGTTGTCCGTGGTGCCGGTCTTGCCTGCGGCCGGGCGTCCGATCGCCGCCGCGTTCGGGTATCCGGTGCCCTGTGTGATCACCCCGGCCAGGATGCTCGTCACGGTGTCGGCCACCCCGGCTGTCACCGCCCGCTCGCAGGCGGGGTCGGGGGCGATGTCGACGTTCTGGTTGTTGGAGTCCCTCGCCGACAGGACGTACCGCGGATCGCAGCGCATGCCGTGCGCGGCCAGCGTGGCGTAGGCGTTGGCCATGTCCAGCGGGGTGACCCGCCTGGAGCCGATGGTCAGGTCGCCCTGGGTCGGATGGACGTCCTCCAGGTAGGACGCGGGGATGCCCAACCGGGTCGCCATGTCGACGACGGCCGGCACGCCGATCTTCTCCTCGAGCTGGATGTAGTAGGTGTTCACCGAGTCCCAGGT
>NZ_CAAAFT010000103.1:2323-3094 GCF_900634765.1 Candidatus Protofrankia californiensis
CCGGTGCCCTGTGTGATCACCCCGGCCAGGATGCTCGTCACGGTGTCGGCCACACCGGCCGACACCGTCCGCTGGCAGGCGGGAGCGGGGGCGATGTCGACGTTCTGGTTGCCGGAGTCCGTTGCCGACAGGACGTACCGCGGATCGCAGTGGACGCCGTGCGCGGCGAGCGTGGCGTAGGCGTTGGTCATGTCCAGCGGTGTGACCCGCTCGGAGCCGATGGTCAGGTCACCCTTGGTCGGGTGGACGTCCGCCAGGTAGGACGCGGGGATGCCCAGGCGGGTCGCCATGTTGACGACGGCCCGTACGCCGATCTTCTCCTCGAGCTGGATGTAGTAGGTGTTCACCGAGTCCCAGGTCGCGCGGGACATGTCGTACACCCCGCTTTCCGCGGGATCGGCGTTCGAGTAGCCGGTGGCGCAGTCACTGCCGTCCCGCCGGTTCAGGGGGAACGCCTTCGTGCTGTAGCAGGAGGGCGAGTAGAACTGGGTGTTCAGCCCGTAGCCGGCCTCGAGCGCCGCGGCGAGGGTGAACGTCTTGAAGGTCGACCCGGGTTGGAACACCGCCTTGGTCGCCAGCGGCTCCTTGGTCTGGTTGGCGGCGGAGTCGGAGCCGAACACCCGGTTCACCGCCATCGCCAGGATGTTGCCGGTGCCGGGTTCGATCACCACCTCGGTGGCCGACACCGGGTTGCTGGGCGCTATCACGGCATTGACCGTGTTCTGGGCCGCGGCCTGGATCTTGGGTTGCAGCGTCGTCCTGATGACCAGG
>NZ_CAAAFT010000103.1:3338-4891 GCF_900634765.1 Candidatus Protofrankia californiensis
ATCTTGGGTTGCAGCGTCGTCCTGATGACCAGGCCGCCTTCGTGCAGCCGCCGGGCGCGCTCGGCCTCGGTCGTGCCCAGCGCCGGGTCGGCCAGCAGCTGGGAGCGGACGAAGTCGCAGAAGAAGGACGCGCTCGACGTCTCGCACGAGTCCTGCGCGGCCGCGGCCCCGGCCCGGACCACCGTGACCGGGGTGGTCTTCGCCGCGTCCGCGGCGGCCAGGGTGATGTGACCCAGCGCGGCTGTCCGGTCGAGGACGACGTCCCGGCGTGCCCGGGCGGCGTCGGGGTGGTTCACCGGGTCGTACAGGGACGGGCTCTGGACGAGTCCGGCCAGCAGCGCCGCCTGGGGAAGCGTCAGGTCGGCGACGCCCACGTGAAAGTAGTTCTGGGCGGCGGTACCCACGCCATAGTTGCCGTTGCCGAAATAGGCGATGTTGAGGTAGCGCTCCAGGATCTCGTCCTTGGTGATCTTGTTTTCCAGGGCGACGGCGTACCGGGCTTCCTGGATCTTGCGCTCGAGTGACGTGCCGGCCGCCTCCTCACGTTGTTGCCTGGTGCGCGCGTTCTGCAGCAGCACGTTCTTGACGTACTGCTGGGTCAGTGTTGACGCGCCCTGCTGGACGTCACCCGCCTCGCTGTTGCGCAGCGCGGCCCGGACGACTCCCTTCACGTCCACCCCGCCGTGGCTGTAGAAGCGCGCGTCCTCGATGGAGACGATGGCCTGCCGCATGACCGCGGGGATGGCCTTGCCGTCGACGACGGTCCGGTTCTCCTCCCCGCGCAGCGTCGCGATGAGGCTGCCGTCGGCGGCAAGGATCCGGGAGCTCTCGGGCAGCGGTGGAGTGATCAGCTCGGCCGGCAGGCTCAGGTAGTGGTCTGCCGAGGATTTCGCGAACAAGCCGATCGCGCCGATCACGGGAAGGAGCAGCAGGGCGAGACCGACACCGGCGGCGCAGGCGATCACCCCGAGCCGGGTGAGCAGGTCGCGGCGGTCCGGGCGGCTGCCCTGCCCCCCGCCGGTGGGGTTGCTCCAGCGGCTGTCCGCGGCGGCCGGGGCGTCGTCGCCCGTGCCGGCGGGGCTGCCGGCGGGCGGCCGTGGAGCCGAGGTGACGCGGGCGCCCGCCGTGCGACGGCGCGGTCGTGCACGGAACGTGGATTCTCTCTGCACGGCCGTTGAGGTCACCTCCTGTGATGGGCCGGACGGCAGTCCAAGGACCTGGGCCTGTTGGACCTGCGGTATCGGCTTCCGGATCTCCCCGATCGGCTTCGCCGATCTGACAGGAACCCCGGTCCGGCAGGAACCCCGGGCGCGAAAACATGATCGCGCCGCCGTTGGCCCGCTGGGTCGATGGACGCCTGCGGCCTGTTGCCACGATGTCACGCACACGAGGTCAGGCAGGTGCGTGACGCTGGGGCAGTGACGCCCCACTGGATTGTCGCCGACCCGTAGGGATGATCGGAATTTGCCGCGCTCGGCTTCTGCCGGATGTGGCGACGTTGTGTCCGGTCGTCCGGGTGGAGCGTGGCTGTCGGGGGAGTTCCCGGGTTGTCC
>NZ_CAAAFT010000103.1:4965-6789 GCF_900634765.1 Candidatus Protofrankia californiensis
GTCGTCCGGGTGGAGCGTGGCTGTCGGGGGAGTTCCCGGGTTGTCCGGACGACCGGCCGGAACGCGGCTGGCCAAGATGACCAAGATGATGGGCCTACATAGTGGTCTGTCCGAGCTCGAAGGTCTCGGATGTCCGGACCGTGTTTATCGTGTTGCGTAAAGTGGTTCCGTGGGCAAGGAACTACTCCGCAATGCCGCGGAGGCGGACAACGCGATGGGTCGTAAGAACGGGGACCGGGACGGTGGCTCCGGCGGTGAGGGCAGACAGCTGTGCCCGACCTGCCGCGGTACGGGTGAGGTGCCGAAGTTCTTCGCCGGCCAGGACGCCGACGGTGGTTTCAGCACGAACCGTATGGTTCGTTGCGGGACCTGTGACGGGATGGGTAACGTCGCGGGACGTACCCGGTGAGCCCTGGGGCGGCCTCCGGTGACAGGCCCGAGCCGGTCACGCGTGAGGTCAACATGCTCTGCCCCACCTGTGAGGGTATGGGGCGGGTGGGTGTGATCCAGGCTGCGAGCCTGGGTGGGGAGCCGTGCCAGATCAGGTCGACGCGACCCTGTCCGGATTGCCAGACCGCCGGGCACCGTCCCCTCACCCCACCTCTGTGACTATTTGTGACTTTCCGTGGCCGATCTGTATGATCTTCTCGAGAGCGGCCGCGTGTCGAGCTCGAGGAGGCGAAGACCGGATCGCAAGGGCTGATGTCGTAACGTCGTTTCAGAGCGCTCCTGTTGCCGGTCGCTCCAATGATCCGAGGTTCGTGGTTCGTCCGTGGTTCGTCCGCGTTCGCGGTCTCCCCTTTCCCGGGGTCCGCAGCCCCTTGAGAGGAGAAGTTCGATGGCAGAGCTGCCCAAGAACGACATCGCCGACCTTGCGCTCGCCCAGCAGGGCAAGACACGTATCGAGTGGGCGGACTGGTCCATGCCGGTGCTCCGTCAGATCCGCGACCGCTTCGCCGTCGAGCGCCCGTTCGAGGGGGCGAAGATCGCTGCCTGCATGCACGTGACGACCGAGACCGCCAACCTCATGCGGGCGCTTGCCGCCGGTGGAGCGCAGCTCGCGCTGTGCGCGTCCAACCCGCTGTCCACGCAGGACGACACCGCGGCCGCGCTGGTTGCCGAGTACGGCATCCCCACCTTCGCTCGCAACGGTGTGGATCGTGACGGCTACTACGCGCACATCAATGCGGCGCTGGACGGTGCCCCCCACTACGTTTTCGACGACGGCTGCGACCTGGTCAACACGCTGCACACAACCCGCACCGAGGTGCTCCCGGGCATACGCGGCGGGTGCGAGGAGACGACCACCGGAGTCATCCGGCTGCGTCAGATGACCAAGGACGGTGCGTTGCGCTTCCCGATGGTGGCGGTCAACGACACCGACACCAAGCACATGTTCGACAACCGGTACGGCACCGGCCAGTCGACGCTGGATGCGATCTTCCGCGCCACCAACACCCTGCTCGCCGGCAAGACCGTCGTCGTCGCCGGCTACGGGTACTGCGGCCGGGGCGTGTCGTCCCGGGCCAAGGGGCTGGGTGCCAACGTGATCGTCACCGAGATCGACCCGACCAAGGCGCTGGACGCGGCGATGGACGGGTTCCGCGTCCTGCCGATGATCGAGGCTGCCGCCATCGGTGACGTGTTCATCACCGTCACCGGCAACCGGGACGTGCTGCGCCGCGAGCACTTCGAGGCCATGAAAGACGGCACGATCTTCGCGAACTCGGGGCACTTCGACATCGAGATCGACATCGTGGCGCTGTCCGAGCTGGCCGTCGCCGGCCCGCGCCGGGTGCGTCACCAGACCGACGAGTACGTGCT
>NZ_CAAAFT010000103.1:6814-10127 GCF_900634765.1 Candidatus Protofrankia californiensis
CGGTCATGGATATGTCCTTCGCCGACCAGGCGCTGACCGCGGAATGGCTGACGAAGAACTGGCAGTCGCTGGCCCCGGGCGTCCACGACGTCCCGGTTGAGATCGACAAGGAGGTCGCGCGGCTCAAGCTGGAGACCATGGGTCTCGCGATCGACGTCCTCACGCCGGCTCAGGAGGCGTACCTCAACTCCTGGGAGCACGGCTCCTGATCCAGGAGCAGGCCTGGTCTGCGGCAGGCTTGCCCTGCGGCAGACCAGGTCAGCTCGGGGGAACGAAAGGCCCCGGCGCCGGGGCCTCGGCCACGTCGCCGCCCGGACCGGTCGGCTGTGCCGTCCACGATTGGGCCGCCCATGGCTGGGCTGCCCTCGGTTGGGCCCCCCACTGCTGCTGGGCTCCCCACGGTTGCGCCGGCTGCGTCGGGGGTGCGCCGGCAAACTGCCACTGTGCGGTGTGCTCGGCGCGTCGCTGCGCGCGGGCGGTGCGTTCGGCAAGTACCGCCGACAGGTACGCCCAGGGATGGGTACCCGGTGGCGGTGGGGGGGTGACGACGGCGTGTACCGACGCGGCGAGCTGGTTGCCGATCCGCTCACGTGTCTGTGGTGACAGCTCCTGGACCCGGTTGAGGAACTGGCGTACCGCAAGCGCCAGGGCGTCCTCGAACGAGGACAGGTCGAGGGTGCTGGCCCAGCCGGCAAGCTGCGGCGGCATTGTCACGGGCACTGCTCTGCCGTGCGGGATGCGTTCCTGGAGGACGACCGTTCCGGCGAGGAGATCCCCGAGCCGCTTGGATTGCCCGGAGACCAGCATGCTGATCATTCCTGGGATTGCCAGCAGCGCACCGGGCCGCTCGACCACGGCGCCGAGCAGGGCGCGGACGAACGCGTGGCGGAACCGGACCGGCCCGCCGTCATCCCGCACGACCCGCAGCCCCATGGCTGCCTTCCCGATGCTGCGTCCCCGCCAGACCGTTTCCGCCGCGGCCGGGTAGCCGACCACGACCAGCACCACGACGGCCAGATAGACCGCGGATGCCAGCGCGTCGTCATCCGGGGCGACGACTCTGAAGGCAGCCCAGGCGGTGACGGCAAGTGCGACCGCCTGAAGGGCGAGGTCGATGAGGCCGGCGATGATCCGTGAGCCGAGCCGGGCGACCCGCAGGTCGATCGTGACCGCCTCACCGGTGACGAATCGGCTCATGCGGTGGCTCCGATCCCGGTGGTTGCGATCCTGGTCACGCTCGTCCTGTTCGGTGAATGTTCGGTAGGTGTCCGGTGACGGCATCCCGACCCGACCGAAGGTTGTGCGATCATGGTTCTTCCCGTCGGGCCGAAGGCTGTGCGATCATGATTCTTCCCGCGTGGCCGGAGGCCCTGGGGGGTACGGCCGGAGGCTCCGGGGTACCGGGGGTACGGCCGGAGGCCCCGGGAGGTGTAGCCGGAGGCATGGGGGTCCCGCGATCGCCTGAGACATCGGCCTCCCATTATCATCCATTCAGCTGTTTCCGCCCGTCCGACGTGTGCCGGGTAGTGACGTTTGCCGGGTACCGGGTGTGGTGGGAGGCGGTACGGATGGATCTTGATGCGTACGTCGGCCTCCATCGTGCCGAGTGGGCCCGCCTGGAGGATCTCGTCCGGCGCGCGGCGCGGCCCCGCAGGATGTCCGGGGTGGAGCTCGACGAGCTTGTGGAGCTTTACCAGAAGGCTGCGACCCACCTGTCGGTGATCCGCAGCCGCGGTCCGGACCCGGTTCTGGTCGACAGCCTCGCCGGCACGGTCACCCGGGCACGTTCCGTTGTCGTCGGCGCGCGGGACCCGAGCTGGCATGTTGTCGGCAGGTACTTCGCCGTCACGTTTCCGGCGGCGGTGTATGCGCGGCGTATGTGGTTCCTGGCTACCTGCGGGGCCTCGCTCGCGGTCGCCGTGGCGCTCGGCCTGTGGGTGGTGCACACCCCGGCCGCCTACAGCGGCCTGCTTCCGCCGGCCGAGGTGCAGCAACTGTGCCGGACCGACTTCGCCCACTACTACTCGGAGAATCCCGCGTCCTCGTTTGCCGCACAGGTATGGACGAACAACGCGTGGGTGGCCGCGTCGGCCATTGCCTTCGGCGCGCTGCTGGGCCTGCCGACCCTGGCGGTGCTGCTGTTCAACTCCGTCAACCTGGGGATCGTCGGCGGTTACATGGCTAGCTGTGGCGAGTCGTCGCAGTTCTTCACCCTGATCCTGCCGCACGGAATGCTGGAACTGACCGTCGTCTTCATCGCGGGTGCGGTCGGTCTGCGGCTGGGCTGGTCGATTATCGATCCGGGTCCGCGCCGGCGGGTGGAGGCAGTGGCGGCCGAGGGCCGAGCCGCTGTTGTGATCTCGCTCGGGCTGGCGGTCGCGCTGGCGTTCAGCGGCCTGATCGAGGCGTTCGTGACGCCGTCATCCCTGCCGGCCGGAGTCCGGATCGGTGTCGGCGTGTTCGCCCTGGTGATGTTCGTTGGTTACATCCGGGTCTACGGCCGTCGTGCCGTGGCCATGGGCGAGTCCGGCGATCTGGACAAGGAGCTCTCCGCGGACCTCGCACCGACCGCCTAGGATGTCGATCATGTAACTATGCGTGGCCTGGCGAACGGTGGCATGCGTCGATGAGTGCTGGCCACCCGGAAGATCGGCGCGAGTTTGTCGATGTGTACGTTAATGTGGCCAAAAGTGTACACGGCAACAAATTCGCATGGATCATGGTCTGTGCGGGTGGCTGCGGGCGGGATTCGCACTATTTGACCGGTGCTCCAGCGGGCCGAAGGCAGCACAAAAGATCATGGCTGTGCCGTCTTCGGCTTTCGGCTCTCACAGGCCTCCGGTGGACTTCAGCGTCAGGTAGACGTCGGTGACAGCTGCCGCGTAGGTCGACGGTGGGGCGTCCACGACCTGCGCACCGCGCTGGCGCAGCAGCCCGGCGAGCTGGCGCCGGCGCAGCAGCGCCTGCCCGGCCGCCGCGGCGGAGTAGACCGCACGCACGTCACCCCGGCCGGCCGCGAGCTCGGTCAGGCGTGGGTCGCTCACCGCCGCGACGACGACGGTGTGCCGGGCGGTCAGCGCCGGCAGCGCCGGCAGCAGACCTTCTTCGATGACCGCGGGCGCGAGCTCGGTGAACAGCACCACCAGGCAGTGCCGCCCGGCGGTGCGTAGCACCGACGAGACGATCGCGTGGTGGTCGGCCTCGGCCAGTACGGGTTCCACCAGCGCCATCGCCGCGCTGATGCGGACCACCGGATCCCCTCCGCCCGCCGCCGGCAGGGTGATCCGGGCCGTGGTGTCGTGCGCGAGCAGTC
>NZ_CAAAFT010000103.1:10279-12703 GCF_900634765.1 Candidatus Protofrankia californiensis
GTCGTGCGCGAGCAGTCCGATACGGTCGCCGGCGCGGGCGGCCACGGTCGTGAGCAGCAGGGCGGCGTCCATCGCGTGGTCGAGACGAGGGGTGTCACCGATGCGGCCGGCGCTGGTCCGCCCGGTGTCCAGGACGCAGATGACCCGGCGGTCCCGCTCCGGCCGGAACGATCTGACTGCCACCGTGCCGCGCCGCGCGCTGGCCCGCCAGTCGATCATGCGGACGTCGTCACCCGGAACGTAGTCACGGAGGCTGTCGAACTCCGAACCCTGCCCGCCGATACGGAGTGTGACGTTACCCTCGATCTTTTGCAGGCGCGCGAAAGCAGCCGGAATTTGCCGCCGGGACGTGAATGCGGGCAGCACCCGCACCTGGAACGGCGCATGGTGGCGGCCCTGCCGGCCGGCGAGACCCAGCGGCCCCAGCGAACGGACCGTGATGCGGTACGGGTGGCGTTCCCCCCGCCGGGTGGGGTGCAGGACGATCTCGCAGAACCGTCGCTGCCCGGCCGGGATCGTCACGCGAAGGACCCGGGGCTCGGCGCCGGACGACGGCGGCCAGGCGTCGCGGACCAGGGCCCGGACCCTGCGCCGTCCGGTGTTGGTGACGGCGAGGACGAGCGGCACCGGTTCACCCAGCCGCGACCGCGTCGGACCGGAACGGGTGAACGCAAGCGTCCGCACGCTTCCGGCGAGCACGACGTCCGCGACCACCGCGAGCACGAGCGCGGTGTTGACCAGCACCAGGGTCACCCCCGGGACGGGGGAGAGCAGCACGGCGAACACGCCGGCAAGGGCGAACCCGGCGGCTCGTCCGGTGATTGCCACCGTGCGTCACCGCGGGACGGGCACGGTGGCCAGTACCTGGTTGAGGACGGTGTCCGTGGTGACGCCGTCGGGTACGACCTCGGGCCGCAACGAGATCCGATGCCGCAGGGTGGGACGGGCGAGCGCCTTGACGTCGTCCGGAGTGGCATATCCCCGCCCGGACAGCCACGCCCAGGCCCGGGTCGTGGCCAGCAGCGCGGTCGCTCCCCTGGGCGACACACCCAGCTGCACGGAGGGCGCTGCCCGGGTGGCCCGGGCAAGATCGACGATGTAGCCGAGTACCTCCGGACGGACCTGCACACCGCGGACGCCATCGCGGGCGACGGCGAGCTGTGACGGTCCGGCGACGGGCCGGATCCCGGCCGCGTCCAGGTCGGACGGGTCGAAACCGGACGCGTGGCGGGCGAGGACCCCGATCTCGTCCTCCCGCGGTGGCAGTGGCACGGTGAGTTTGAGCAGGAACCGGTCGAGCTGCGCCTCGGGGAGCGGATAGGTGCCCTCGTGCTCGATCGGATTCTGCGTGGCGACGACCGTGAACGGCACCGGCAGCCGGCGTGGCGCCCCCTCGACGCTGACCTGGCGTTCCTCCATCGCCTCCAGCAGCGCGGCCTGGGTCTTCGGGGGCGTCCTGTTGATCTCGTCCGCAAGCAGCAGGTTCGTGAACACCGACCCTTCCCGGAAGGTGAACAGCGACGTCCGGGCGTCGTAGACGAGCGACCCGGTGACGTCCCCGGGCATCAGGTCGGGGGTGAACTGCAACCGCTTGGTATTGAGGGACAGCGCCGCGGCGAGAGCCCGCACCAGCAGGGTCTTGGCGACTCCCGGGACGCCTTCGAGCAGCACGTGACCGCGGCAGAGCAGCGCCACGACAAGGCCGCTGACGGCGGCGTCCTGACCGACCACGGCCCTGGCCACCTCCTCGCGCAGTGCGATCAGCGCCCGGCGGGCCGTTTCCGGATCACTCGGGACGGTCCGGACGGGCGGCACTTCGGCTCCGGGTACCTCGGCTCCGGGACCGGCGTTGACCGGTCCGGCACCCGGCGGCACGGCAGTCGATGGCACGGCAGTCGATGGCACGGTGCCAACTGGCCCGGCGGCGGAAGAAGCCGTTGCCTGGGTGTCGTCGGATGTTTCCGGGACACTCATCCTGCTGCCACCTGCCGGTCCAGTCCCGCTGTCACCTGCCGGTCCAGTGCGTCGAGCTGATCCACCAGCGCCACCAGCGCCTCGTCCGATACCCCTTCTGCCGGGATCGTCCCGCCTGCTGTCGGGGTGTCTTGGCTCATCCCGGAACCGTACAGGAGCGACCTGATCTCGACCGGTGACCGCCCTGTGCGGGTGGCGACGGAGGCGACGAGCGCGGTCGGGTCCGGCTCGGGTTGCCCCGCGTCACCGGGACGGGCGGGGCGGGCCTGAGCCGGCAGCCCGAGCCGCTCGGTCAGGCGTCCGCGCTCCGCCGCCCGCAGCGTCGCCACGGCCAGGTCCCGGGCCTGCGCGGCGGCGTAGAGGCGTCCCCGCCCCTCGACGGTCTCGGCCGCGCGTACCACGACCGGAAGCGGTTCGGGCACCGGTGGCCCGAGTCTGCGTGCCCGCCAC
>NZ_CAAAFT010000103.1:13190-19396 GCF_900634765.1 Candidatus Protofrankia californiensis
ACCCGGTCGGGAAGCAGGTCGAGCAGGCCTTTGCGGGCCACCGAGTCCGGTCCACCCGGCTGCGCGACCACCCATGACAGGGTGCGATGCCGGTTCAGCAGCCCGATCGCGAGCGCCCCGTTACCCTGCTCGTCCAGGCGGTCGTTGGTCATGAACGCGACGTTGCCGACCAGGACGAACCGTCCGGATCGAGCCGGTGACGGCGGCTGGCCCGGCGCTCGCGGCGCCTGCACGACGACCAGCGTCGAGGCCGACCCCACCGGGTAGCAGGCGGTGACCCCGGCCGGGTTCGGCCCGGTGACCTGGAAACCGGACCCGCCGCCGAGCGTGGCCGCCGCCGCCGTGGCGGCCTCGGGCAGCCGGCACCGCGGCGTCGGCGTCCCGGATGGGACGCGACCGGCGACGGTGACCGGCAGGCCCAGGGCGCCGACGACCGCCGCGTCCGGCTCGAGGAGCACCACGTCGCTGCCCCGGCCGGCCGCATGCACAAGCGTGTCGAGCACCCGCTGGGAGGCCCGCTCCGGGTAGGCCAGCACGATCGTGACGTCGGCGGGATCCGGTGTGCTCACCGCCTCGGTCGGATCGTCCGTCGAGGTGACCTCGACGCCGTGTGCCCGCAAGAGCTGGGCCAAGGCCATGGTCCCGGTCGGGTCGGCCGACCCCGGATCAAGCGGGCGCCCGTTCGATCGTTCGACCATGGCCGACAGCGCCACACAGATGATGATCAGCAGTATCAGGACGGCCGCGACGCGGACGCCGCGGCGTGCTCGCGGGTCGAGCCCCCGGCGCGCGGCGCTCAGCGGCCTGGGGAGCTGGGCCGAAGGCAGCGTGCCAGAAGCATGATCGCGCTGCTTTCGGCCAGCCGGGGAGTTCAAGCCGGCACCGTGAACGTGGGCGCCGGCCTGCCGCCTGTCCCCGCCCGTGGTCGCAGACCGGTGAGTGCCTCGTCCGCCTGCACGACAGCGCGGTAGGACGCCTCCGACGCCTCCAGCCCGCCGTACCAGATCTCGCTGAATATGGCCACTGCCGACGCAAGGGCGGGGGTCGTAGCGGGGGCGATCCGGCCGACCTCGGTGACAAGCTCACCGGCGGTACACCCCGGACGGGGCTCCAGCACTCCTGTCTCCTCCAGCATCCGCACAACGGCTCGCAACCGTGACCGCACCGCTTCGGCGAACGCACCGGCACGGGCTGCGGCGTCGGCCTCGGCCCGCAGCGCCGCCGCCGACAGCGGACTGCTCAGGTCGAGGTCGACCGGCGCTGTCCGGGCCTGCCGCCGGACCGGGCCGAGACGCAGCCACACGGCCACGGCGGCCACGGCGGCCACGATGACGACGGCTGCGATCCCGAGACCCCCACCCGACGGTTGGGTGGCGCTGGTCCACAGGTCGGTGAGTTGCTCGCTGAGCCAGCTCACCACACGTTCGGGCCAGCTCGGCTCAGCCTGGTGATAGATCGTCCTGGACAGCTCGCGGCGGGCTTCCTCCGCCGCTTCGTCGCGGGTTACCGCAGGCCCGATCATCACCGTTTACCGACAGCCCTGTTGCTCGTAGTCCCGTTACCGGTAGCCCTGGTTGGTCGCGGCACGACGGTCCCGCGCTGCCTGGGCGAGTGTCATGTCGAGCCCTTCCAGCCGGATACGGCGGTCGATGTAGAGCAGCACGACCACCCCCGCCATGATCGGCATGATCGCGATACTGATAATGATGTCCACTATCGCGGTGAACACAAGACCCGTTCCGGTCAGGTCGCCGGTGACCGGATCGGTCATGGAGTCGCCGCCGGCGGCGAAGGCCACCCCGATCACGACGGTGAGAACGGACACCACGACGGTGACGATTATGCCCGTGAGCAGCAGGATTCCGAAGGTTCGCCACCATGCGCCCCGAACCAGGGTCCACGAGCGTCGCATGGCTGTGTTGATCGTGCCGCCTTCGAGGACGAACGCAGGGGTTGACAGAACCAGCGCGACCGCCACGAAGACGGCACCGATGAGCAGCCCGATGAGCCCGAGCAAGGTCAGCAGCGTCACCACGATCGACAGGCCGGCGAGGCCTGCGAGGCGGGGCCGGACGCGTTGCAGTACCTCTCCGATCTTTACTTTGCTACCCAGCGTCAACTCGCTGACCGCGACGCTGAGCGCTCCCGTCAGTGCGATGGCGACGACAAAGTTGATGATCACGTTCACGACGCCGCAGAGGACCGCGACGCCGGAGGAGCCGCGCTGACCGATGGCCGTCAGGATGATTGTGATGATCTGCGCCACTGTGGTGGCGCCGAGAGTCAGGCCGATCGTCGCTCCGGGGCTGCGCCGCAGGGCGGAAAAGGCGCCGTCGAGTATCTCGCCCACGGCGAGCGGCCGCAGCGGGATGATTCCCGGTTTCTCGGCCTGCGGCAGCGGCCCCCACTGGCTGGGTCCTCCCGCTTGTGGTTGTCCCCAGCCGGACGGTGGCGGGTTCCATCCGGGTGGCTGGTTCCAGCCAGACGGTGGTGGCTGCTGGTTCCACCCGGAGGGCGGCTGTGGTTGCCCCCAGCCGGGGGGTGGTGGTGGCTGCTGCTGGCCGTCTGCGGGATTCGGCCCGCCGGGTGGCTGGGGCCCACTCCAGCCAGGTCCACCGGTCATGTCGGTCTCCTCACGTTTTCAGGCCTCCGGCAGTCCGAGGGGAGGCGGTCGCGCCGACGTCCCCTCGCGATGTCCTGGGCCGGCTCACTCGCACTACCGTGACCGACTCGTGGTCCGGGTGGATCCGCTCTGCCAATGATCGGCCTGACCTTCCACGCATTCGTGGACGCCTGCAGACCCGGCGGGTGCGATCGTGCCAGATCTACCGATGTTGCGTGTCGGGCAGCCGGGAAAGTCCGGCAACGGTCTCTATAAGTATCCATATGGTTTCTTTCTGTGTCGACGGGAAGGTCGTGTGATCGGATCCCGTACATCGTGGATGCCCGGGCAGGCGTCGTCCACAGGAGGGTTTTCCACAGGATTTACCAGGTGTTGGCCAGGCCGAGGTCGATGGGGTGACCATGCGACACATGCCCAATACATATATAGCTGCCGCGTTCGAGGTTCTTCTGGACCTTCTCCTGCCGCGAACCTGTGCCGGCTGCGGCCGTTCGGGTTCAGCGGTCTGCGCGGTTTGTTCGGCTGCGGTCGATCGTCAGGCATTCCTCGCCGCTCCGGGACAAATGGCCACCCCGGGGCGGCGGGGGCCACCGTGCTTCGCGGGTGCCGTTTACGACGGTCCGTGTCGCCAGATCCTGTTGGCCTTCAAGGAAAGAGGCCGGTTGGACGCTGCCGGTCCGCTTGTGTCGGCACTTGCCCGCGCGGTGGCCGCGGCCAGGGTCATGTCGGCACACAACGGTCCGGTCGTTCTCGTGCCGGTGCCCTCGACCCGGGCCGCGGTGCGCCGGCGCGGGTTCGACCACGTGCGCCGGCTCGCAGACGGCGCTACCCGGGTGCTGTGTCGGGCCGGCGTGCCGACGCGGGTGGTTCCGATGCTGCGGTCTGCCAGGCCGGTGGCGGATCAGGCGGGTTTGACCGCCACGGATCGTGTGACCAACCTCGACGGTGCGTTCGTCCTGCGTCATGGCCTGGAGGGCCAAAGACGGCGCGATCATGCTGCTTTCGCGCCCGGGGTTCCTGGCGGTCGGGACGGCTGTGGGATGCCCGAGCCGTTGTTCGTCGTCATCGACGACGTCGTGACAACGGGCGCGACGCTGTCCGAAGCCACGCGGGTGTTGCGTGCCGGTGCGGTACCGGTATCGGTAGTGGCGGTCGCCGCCGCTACGTTGGCCCGCCGACGCCCTACTCGAGATGACCGGCCCCAAGGTGTCCGTTTGCCTGCGACCGGGGTACCGGAGGGATAAAACTGTCGTCACCCGTACCGGCACCGCGGGAACTGACAAGCGAAGCGAGGGCCTGGGTGTCCGGGGCCCGAGCGGAAGGAACGAGGCAGCAGATAAGCCCTGGCGCACGGCACGACACCGGAAGGTGGGATCTGGCCAGATCCGTCCGGATTGCCCGGTCATCACAACTTCCGGTCAACAGAAAGGTGAAACGAGTGGACATCGTGGTCAAGGGAAGGCACACCGCGGTTCCCGAAAGGTTCCGTGAGCATGCCGAAGCCAAGATTGCGAAGCTTGAGAGGTTCGATCACAAGGCGTTCCGGGTGGATGCGGAGCTCTCTCGTGAACACAACCCGCGCATGGCGGATGTCCGTGAGCGTGTCGAGCTGACCGTGTTCTCGCGGGGGCCGGTCATCCGTGCGGAGGCCGCCGCGGCCGATCCCTACGCGGCGCTCGACCTGGCCGCGGCAAAGCTCGCCGAACGACTACGGCGTGCCGCCGACAGGCGGATCCGTCATAACGGTGCGGGTCGTGGTTCGTTGGCACAGCCGTCAGAATCCGTGGTCGCCCCGCAGGCGGGTCTGCCGGGCGGGCGGGCGGACGCCGGCGATGCCGATGCTTCGGCAGCTGCCGGTGGCGACGCGGACTACGGTGTTCCGGACTCGTCACCCTTTGTCGTCCGTGAGAAGATCCATCGAGCCGCCCCGATGACTCTCGACGACGCGTTGTCCAATATGGAGCTCGTGGGCCACGACTTCTACCTCTTCTGTGACGTGCGTACGGGTTTGCCGAGTGTCGTCTACCGGCGGTGCGGCTACGACTACGGGCTGATCCGGCTTGAGGCGGATGAGGGTCAGGATCCCGACGGGGGTTCCGCGGTTCACGCCTGAGGGCCAAAGGCGGCGCGATGATGTTTCTTTCGCGCCGCCGGAGGGGTCCGGTACGGGTCACTGCGGGCCGAAGATAGCGCGATCATGCTTTTTCGCCTGCGGGAAGTCCTGTCCGGGTCACTGACGGGCAGATCCGAAGGACGGCTACGGCCAAGAGCGTGACGTGGTCGCAACGGTGTAAAGGCATGCAGGTCTAGTTGACGTGGGACCATCTGCCGTGGACGTCTTCAGTCGCCTGCCGGTCAGCCCGTGTACCAGCACGGGCTGACCGGCAGGCAGTCCGTCGCGACGCGAGGGAGGTCATATGACGGGGGATGGGCGCCAGCCCGGGGAGGAACCGTCGTCACCGGATCCCATCCGGGTGCTCGTCGTTGACGATCACGCTCTGTTCCGGCGTGGCCTGCAGATGGTCCTTGAGCAGGAGAAGGACATCGAGGTGGTCGGTGAGGCGCCGGACGGTTCCGAAGCCGTCACGATGGCGGTTGACACCGCGCCCGACATCGTCCTTATGGATGTCCGGATGCCGCGTCGCGGCGGGATCGACGCGACCAGCGCGATCAAGCAGGCGGTACCCAGCGCAAAGATCGTGATGCTGACCATCAGTGACGAGGAGGGTGACCTCTACGACGCAATCAAGGCGGGTGCCATGGGGTACCTGCTCAAGGAGATCTCGATCGACGAGGTTGCCGCGGCCATCCGCGCCGTGCACGGGGGGCAGAGCCTGATCAGCCCGTCGATGGCCTCGAAGCTCCTCACCGAGTTCGCACTGATGATCAAAAAGGCGGACAGTCGGCCGCAGCTACCCACTCCCAGGCTCACCGATCGCGAGATGGAGGTTCTGCGGCTCGTCGCCAAGGGGCTCAACAACCGCGACATCGCCAAGCAGTTGTTCATCAGCGAGAACACGGTCAAGAATCATATCCGTAACATATTGGAGAAGCTTCAGTTGCATTCCCGGATGGAAGCGGTGGTCTACGCGGTCAGGGAGAAGCTGCTGGAAATCACCTGAGTCCTCGGGTGGTTCTCCGCCCAAAACCCAAAATATGTCAGATCAGGACATGTCGCGCTCCTCATGGTGGTGGCGGGTCGTCTCGCAGCAGGGACCCGATCCAGCAGTCGACCCGGACACCGCGTAGGACGAGGCCCCGGCGCAAGGTGCCCTCGATGGTGAACCCGTTCTTCTCCGCCACCCGGCGTGAGGCCCAGTTGCCCACACCGGCTGTCCATTCCAGCCGCTCGACACCCAGGGTCTGAAACGCCCAGCGCCCCAACACGCCGACCGCCTGGCTGACGACACCCTGGCCACGCGCGCCCGGCGCGCACCAGTAACCCACTGTGGCCAGGCCGTCGTCAGTCACCTCCACCAGGCTCACGGAGGCCAGCACCGACCCGGACGTGGCGTCCAGCACGGCGAACGGGGCGCCCCGACCTTCTTCCCATTTTCGGGGCGCGAACTCGGTGACGTAGGCC
>NZ_CAAAFT010000104.1:0-2572 GCF_900634765.1 Candidatus Protofrankia californiensis
CGAGCCGGGCAAGGATCTACAGCCAGACGATCTACAGTCAGACGAGGTCCCGCGCAGCCTCCCGGCGCAGAAAGAGTATGATCGATTCTCTTTCGGCGGGCGAGGTTGCACGGCGGGTTGTCCGACCTGCCGCACGGGGTGTCCGACCCGCCGTACGGGGAGGATCGATCAGCACCGGGGGTCTAGCCTAGTGTCGTTGTGTAGGTGACCCAGCCGACAAGCCGCCCGAGGAGTTTCACCCGTGGTACTCGAGAAGATCCTCCGTGCCGGCGAGGGTCGTATTCTGCGCAAGCTCAAGGCCATCACCGAGCAGGTGAACCTCCTTGAGGATGACTTCGTGGGGCTCACCGACGCCGAGCTGCGCTCGATGACCGACGAGTTCCGGCAGCGGATCGACGACGGAGAAACCCTCGACGAGCTTCTCCCCGAAGCATTCGCGGCCGTACGTGAAGCGGCCCGGCGGACCCTGGGGCAGCGGCACTTCGACGTCCAGATCATGGGTGGTGCGGCCCTGCACCTGGGCAACATAGCCGAGATGAAGACCGGTGAGGGCAAGACTCTCGTCTCCACGCTTCCGGCCTACCTGAACGCGTTGTCCCGCAAGGGCGTGCACGTTGTCACCGTCAACGACTACCTGGCGCAGCGGGACGCGGAGAACATGGGCCGGGTGCACCGCTTTCTCGGGCTCACGGTCGGTGTGATTCATCCCCAGATGCCACCGGCGGTCCGCCGCCAGCAGTACGAGGCCGACATCACCTACGGCACCAACAACGAGTTCGGCTTCGACTACCTGCGGGACAACATGTCCTGGAGCGGTGAGGAGCTCGTGCAGCGCGGGCACAACTTCGCCGTCGTCGACGAGGTCGACTCGATTCTGGTCGACGAGGCCAGGACGCCGCTGATTATCAGCGGACCGGCGGATAATCCGACCCGCTGGTACACCGAGTTCGCCCGTATCGCCCCGACACTGGTGAAAGATGTCGACTACGAGGTGGAAGAGGGCAAGCGGACGGTGGCCATCACCGAGAGCGGGGTGGCGAAGGTGGAGGACCAACTCGGTATCGACAACCTCTACGAATCGGTGAACACCCCGCTGGTCGGCTACCTCAACAACGCATTGAAGGCAAAGGAGCTCTACCGCGGGGACAAGGACTACATTGTCACGGACGGCGAGGTTCTCATCGTCGACGAGTTCACCGGTCGCGTGCTGCACGGTCGACGTTACAGCGAAGGCATGCACCAGGCGATCGAGGCCAAGGAAAAGGTCGAGATCAAACAGGAGAACCAGACCCTGGCCACGATCACGCTGCAGAACTACTTCCGCCTCTACGACAAACTGTCCGGGATGACCGGGACCGCGATGACGGAGGCGGCGGAGTTCCACCAGATCTACACACTCGGTGTCGTGCCGATTCCCACGAACAAGGCGATGATCCGGGCCGACCAGCCCGATGTCGTGTACAAGACCGAGGTCGCCAAGTTCAGCGCGGTCGTCGACGACATCGCCGAGCGCAACGAGAACGGCCAGCCGGTACTTGTCGGCACGACCAGCGTGGCGAAGTCGGAATACCTGTCCAAGGAGCTGACCAAGCGCGGTGTGAAGCACGAGGTGCTCAACGCCAAGCAGCACGAGCGCGAGGCTGTGATCATTGCCGAGGCGGGGCGTAAGGGCGCCGTGACCGTCGCCACCAACATGGCTGGGCGTGGTACTGACATCATGCTCGGCGGCAACCCCGAGTTTCTCGCCCAGGCGGAACTGCGGCAGCGTGGCCTGAGCCCGATCGACACCCCGGAGGACTACGAGGCGGCCTGGCCGGAGGCGCTGGAGAAGGCTCGCGCGTCGGTCGGTGCCGAGCACGAGGAGGTCTTGGAGCTCGGCGGGTTGTACGTCCTGGGTACGGAACGCCACGAGTCCCGCCGTATCGACAACCAGCTGCGTGGACGAGCCGGCCGCCAGGGCGACCGCGGGGAGTCCCGGTTCTACCTGTCGCTGGGCGACGACCTCATGCGGTTGTTCAATGCCGCGGCCGTCGAGGGCATCATGGACCGGCTCAACATTCCCGAGGACGTGCCGATCGAATCGAAGATCGTCACCCGTGCGATTCGTTCCGCGCAGACACAGGTCGAAGGCCAGAACTTCGAGATACGCAAGAACGTCCTGAAGTACGACGAGGTGATGAACAAGCAGCGCACCGTCATCTACGAGGAGCGCCGGAAGGTTCTCGAAGGGGCCGACCTGCACGAACAGGTCCGTCATTTCATCGACGACACGGTGGAGGCGTACGTTCGCGGCGCGACGGCGGAAGGATATCCCGAGGAATGGGATCTCGACACCCTCTGGTCCGGTCTGGGCGAGCTGTACCAGATCGGCGTGGAGGTTCCGTTGCCGGACGAGCGTGAGGGGCTGACGGCTGAAACCCTGATCGAGGACCTGCAGAGCGACGCGTACGACGCGTATGACCGGCGTGAGGACACGCTGGGCGTGGGTCCGGACGGTAATCCGCTCATGCGGGAACTGGAGCGCCGGGTCGTGCTCGCGGTTCTCGACCGGAAGTGGCGCGAGCACCTGTAC
>NZ_CAAAFT010000105.1:0-2504 GCF_900634765.1 Candidatus Protofrankia californiensis
ACGACAACCACGGAGCTGTCCTGGGCCCGGCTGCCCGGCGACGGGTCGGGCCAGGGCGCCTGGACGCCGGGTGACATCGACATGACAGGCGTGGGGTCGGGGACGGACTGCACTGGCGGGGATGCAGGGTTGGTCGGGTTCGCGGGAGACAGCGTGGTGGCCAATGCGTCCGCCGGAGATCCGGTCGATTCCGGGCTTGATGATCTTATGGGTGAACCTGGAGTACCTGCAGGTATCGCGGACGGAGGGGATGGGTCGTACGGGTCGACGTCCGGCCACGCGGTCGAGGACACCGCGGCCGTGACGGTGGCCGGTCCGGTGACCGCTGTCGGGCTCACCGCCAATGCCGGGGCGGCGCTCCCTGCCGCAAGGGTGATGCCGAGCGCCACCTCGACGATATGGCGCAGAGTCCGGGGCAGGATGCGACGGGCGACGCTTGCGGCTGCCCGCCCGCCGATGCCGGGCAGCGCAGCCAGCGCGCCCAGGATGAACCCCGCGCACAGCCAGAGCAGGCAGGCCCATGCGGCGAGGCCGACAACGGTCGTGAGTGCGTGTTCGGGATCGGCCTCGACCCAGTCGGGCACCGCCGAAGGCCCGGACGGAAGATCCGCCCATCTCGGCCCGACTTCGACCATGATGATCGTCAGTGCCGTTGCGGCGACCGCTCCCGCGAGGAAGACGAGCAGGCGCCGGACGGCTGACATCGGCAACTCCAGTGACCCGGGGACTCGGTCCTTCGGCAGCGCGAGAAAAGCATGATCGCGCTACCTGCGGTCCGCTGGTCCGATCGATCTTTTTGAAATGCTTCGTTTGACTACGTTTGCTTGTGTAATCCTCCAAAGAGTTGATGTCAACCTTGGTTGGGTGGTTTGCTCGTTGTGCAGGGGCCCGGCGCCCCCGGAACCCGTGCCTGCAACGATCGTCGCGCACCCGGCCCTGGTGACCGTCAGCGGCCACTCCTTCTACTTCGGAGGAAGAGCCGGGGTTCGAGGGGCGGGGCCCGTCCTCGTCGAGATGGTGGCCGCCGGTGCGGTCGCGCCTTTCGGAAGGCTGCCCAGGGTGCGGCGGCAGCGGGAAGGTTGTTGTGACCGATGGCGGGAGGAACGAGACAGTGACCCGTCAGTGACCCGGGAACCGGGGCCTCCGGCAGCGCGCGAGAAGCATGATCGCGCTGCCTTCAGCCCTCTGGATGTGCAAAGGCTCAGGGAAGGCGTGAGCCGTCACGCCCGACGGCCGGACCTTCTGGCTGGACACGCCGGACCAGCTCATGTCAGCCTCGTAGCGACCCGGGAATCCAGGCTCCGGTAGCGCGAAAGAAGCATGATCACGCTGCCTCCGGCCTTCTGGCTCGACCAGCATGGACCGTGTTGGCGTATCCGGTTCGCTTCGTTCTGTGCTGGGTGTGTCGCTTCAGTGGGTGTTCGATCGGCCCTTCCGGTGGACCGGTGCCTGGGAACACGGACCGGTGCCTGGGAACAAAGGGGGGCGGGTGCGCTGGGAGGCACTGTTCGCTGATCTTGAGATGCAGTGGGAGGCGGCCGAGGCGGCTGAGCTCGACTCCGAGCTCATGGACAGGAGCCGGCGCGAGGCCGCGCATCTGCGTCTGATCGACCGTTTGCGTCCGGCGATCGGATCGTCGCTGCGTGTGGGTGTCCAGGCAGCTGGGCGGGAATCCGGCGGTGTCCTGGCCGGACGGCTTACCGCGCTGGGAGTGGACTGGATGCTCCTGCGGGAGCCGGCGGCTCATGAAGTCCTGCTGCCGCTGCGCTGCGTCCTGTGGGTGCACGGCTTGGCCTCGCTGTCGGCTCAGCCGGGCCATGAGGGTCCGCTGGCGGTTCGGCTGGATCTGCGCTACGTCCTGCGAGGTGTGGTGCGGGATCGCTCATCGTGTTCGGTCGTGCTGTCGGACGGCACCCCGGTGCGGGGCACGATCGACCGGGTCGGGGCGGACTTCGTCGAGGTGGCCGAGCATCCGGACGACGAGTTCCGCAGGGCGCGGTCGGTACGCGCTGTGCGGACCATTCCGCTGGCCGCGATCGGGTTCGTTCGTCGAACCGTGTGATCCGCTTTTCTTCCGCGGAAGACCGCCGACGGTCCTGGAGGCTCAAAGGCGGCGATCATGATTTTTTCGCACTCGGGGTTCCTGTCGGATCCGAGGTCCGGAAGCCGATCTGGGCGGTCCGGGCGGTCCCAGTTCCGACTAGGTCCCAGCCCCGATTAGCTGTGCAGTCCGGGGAGCTCCTCGTCCAGGAGCGCCTCGCCGCGGCCCAGAGGGTTGGCGAGCACGAATGCGCGGGTCTGCTCGTATGCCCGCTGGATGTACGCCTCAAGCTCGGTGCGTTCGACTCGCCACTGCCCGCGTCCGCCGATCTTGATGGCGGGAAGCTCACCTGAGCGGACCAGCGCGTACGTCTGGCTCGACGAGATGTTGAGGATCTCCGCCACATCGCTGAGCTGAAGGAAGCGCTCGTTCATCGGTCTGTCTCCCTGGCGATGGATGGGTC
>NZ_CAAAFT010000105.1:2529-3592 GCF_900634765.1 Candidatus Protofrankia californiensis
TATCAGAGTTGCAGGATCGGATCGCCTGTGAATGCCTCTACTTGTGGATAACAGGTGCCGTTCGCCTGGAAGGCCAAAAGCAGTGCGGTCACGTTTTTCTCGCGCTGCCGGAGGCCCAAGTCTCTGGATCGCCGGAGATTCGGGGATTCGGGGATTCGGTGGCTCGGGCCACTGGTTGCGGCCTGAAATCAGATCTTGGCCATGGCGTCGAGGTTCCGAGCGACGTAAAGCGGTGATCCGGAGGTGGTGATCGCTGGATGCGGTGATCGTGAAGTGGCGATGGGGGGACGGTGATCGGGACGTGTCGATCGGGGCGTGTCGACCGGGAGGCGGTGATCGGGAGGCGGGATGTTCCGGCCCGGATCCGTCGATCCGGAAGGCCCTCGTCCGAGACCGCCGTTGCAGACCACGTACCCTCAGCGATCAGGGTGTGCGTCGGACATGTCCGTCATCCGGTCTGCGCCGGGCCACCCGCTGTCCGCCCGCCAGCAGCTCCTGGTCGGCCGCGACGGCGCGATCACGACATCGTCGCCGCCGGCCGGCCTCGAGGGACACAAGCTACAGGAGGTCCGCCGGTGACCGGCCTCACGCCCGCTGTCGCGGTTTCGGAGAAGCCGGCCGCCCCGCCGTCGCCACCGGCCCGCCGGCTCACCCCGCCGCGCTGGCGGGACTCCCGTCTGCTGGTCGGTGTGCTGCTGGTGCTGGTGTCGGTCGTGGCGGGCGCCCGCCTGTTCGCGACCGCCGACCGCAGCCACGACTGGGTGGCGGCAACCGTGGACCTTCCAGCCGGGCATGTCGTGGTTGCCGCCGACCTCACCACGACCTCGGCACGTCTGCGTTCGACGACCGCGGATCGTTATTTTCCGGGTGAGCGTCGTTCAGCGCTGGTCGGGGCGATGCTCGCCCGCCCGGTGTCGGCCGGGGAACTGCTCAGTGGCGCCGACTTCGTGCGGGACACCGTGAGCCCGACCCGGCTGGTCGCGATCGTCGTCAAGGACGGCAGAGCACCCGCGCTCACTCCAGGCGATCACGTGGACGTCTTCGTCCTGCAACGGTCGGGTAC
>NZ_CAAAFT010000105.1:3642-6108 GCF_900634765.1 Candidatus Protofrankia californiensis
GCCTGCAGGTGCTGCGGCCGCAGGGGCGGCGGGCGCGGGTGCGGCGCAGGCTGCCGGTCAGCCGGCTGGGCCGGCGTCGCTCACGCAGAGCGGCAGTGGTAGCACGGAGATCCTCGTGCTGCACGACGTCGAGTTCATCGCACGGGCGACATTGACGGCAGGCTCGTACTCGTTGACGTTACGGGTGCCGGTGGAGCTGGCGATCAATGCGGTGGCGGCGTCCCAGAGCGAACGGGTGGACGTCGTCAAGCTCGAGCGAGGTTCCCGCGGCGAGGTCGGCGCGGTGGGCCCGACCGCTGTGCCGGGATTCGGGCAATGAGCCTGCCGATCCTGACCGCGGTGACCAACTCGGTCGTCGAGTCGGGGCTCGTCACGGCGTTCGACCGCCGCGATCTCGGGGTGACGGTGGTCCGCCGGTGTGTCGATCTGCCCGATCTGCTCGCCGCGGCGACAACGGGTGCGGCGCGGGCGGCGCTGCTGTCGGCGGACCTGCGCCGCCTGGATCGGGATGCGCTGACCCGCCTGGCGGTGGCGGGGGTTGCGGTGGTCGGGCTCATCACGCCCGGGGATGAGGACGGTGAGCGCCGGCTGCGCCAGCTCGGCGTCGCGGCGGTGATCGCGACCGACGCGACGGCCGAGGTCGTGGCGTCGGCCGTGGTGGAGGCGGTCCGGGCGCTTGCCAATGACGATCATAGTTCCGGGATGCTGCCCGCCGCGTACAGCAAGCCCATGGCCGGTTTTGCCGCGTTGACGCCGGTGGCTGCCCAGCCGGTACCCGACGGTCTTCCCGAACCCGGTGACGGCCGGGTGATCGCCGTCTGGGGTCCGACCGGTGCGCCGGGTCGGACCACCGTGGCTCTGTGTCTGGCCGCCGAACTCGCCGCCATGGGTATGCCGACGCTGCTTATCGACGCCGACGTCTACGGCGCAGCGATCGGGCAGCTGGTGGGGCTGTTGGAGGAGGCACCCGGGCTTGCCGCCGCCGCCCGGGCGGCCAACCAGGGAACCCTCGACGTCCCCCGGCTGGCGGTGCTGTGCCGGGACCTCGGCGGGGGGCTGCGGATCCTGCCGGGAATCGCCCGTCCGTCGCGCTGGCCGGAGCTGCGTCCGGCGTCGGTGGAGGTCGTGCTCGCCCTGGCGCGACGGCTGGCGAGCTTCGTTGTCGTCGACTGCGGCTTCTGCCTGGAGATGGACGAGGAGCTGTCGTTCGACACCTCCGCTCCGCGGCGCAACGGCGCGACCCAGGTGATACTCGGCGCGGCCGACACCGTCCTGGCCGTGGCGTCCGCGGAACCGGTCGGGCTGGTGCGGTTCGTCCGCGGTCTGGCCGACCTGCGCGAAACCGTGCCCGGCGCGGATCCGTGGATCGTGGTGAACCGGTTGCGCGCCTCGGCGATCGGGAAGGACGCCCGCCGTGAGGTCGCCAGGGCGATGGTGCGCCATGTCGGTATGGAACCGGTGGTCCTGATACCTCTCGACATCGCGGCGATGGACACCGCACAGGCTGCCGGTCAGTTGCTGCGGGACGTCGCTGCGCAGTCGCCGGCCAGGCTGGCGATCAGCGAGCTGGCCGCGCGGGTGGCGGGGCGCCCGGTGCGCGGACGTCGCCGACGTTCGACCGCCCGCCGTTGACGATCCGCGCCGGTGGGGCCGCGGAGGTCGTCGCAAACGGTCTGTGCAGGGGTCCGGTTGCCGCTTGGTCTCGTAGAGCTCGTCCCGCTAATCCTATACGAAGCGTGACCGATAAAGGCGACCTGACTGCGCCGGAAATGTCGTTTTTACGGAGAAATCTTTCTTTAATCGTTCAGCGGAACGGTTACGGACTGCGGTTCCTGGGCAGTCTGTCTGGGTGACTGATCGTAGGGATAAGATAGCGGTTCGCAATCATCTCGCTGTTCGGAGCGTGGAGCGGACGCCGCTCGTGCGGATTTCACTCCTGGCGAGGGAAGTGATCTTACGAGAAGTAGTGATCGTGACATAAGGGTCACTACTTGCATTAATCAAATGTAGCTATCCTTTTCGGGTAACGTTCAGTTAGTGTGAGCACCTGCGTCACCGCAGTGGTGGGAGCAATAAATGATCACCAAGTGCTCTGTTGAGGCGACGGGGGGTGTATCGGGTGAGTCGGGAGTACGCGAAGGCCGTGGGAGCTCGTCTCCGGGCCATACGGATCCAGCAGGGATTGTCGTTGCAAGGCGTGGAGCAGAAGTCACGCGGACGATGGAAGACCGCGGCGGTCGGCTCCTACGAGCGCGGCGACCGGATGATCAGCGTTCACCAGCTGTCGGAACTTGCCGCGTTCTACGGCGTTCCGGTCTCGGCGCTGCTGCCGGAGGAGGAGGCGCTGCCCCCGCGCGAGCACCGGCACCGCACCGTCCTCAACCTGAAGAAACTCGCTGAGGCCCCGCCTGACTCGTCCGCGCTGGTGCGCCGCTGGGTGGCGCAGATACAGCGCCAGCGCGACGA
>NZ_CAAAFT010000105.1:6677-10393 GCF_900634765.1 Candidatus Protofrankia californiensis
GCGCTGGTGCGCCGCTGGGTGGCGCAGATACAGCGCCAGCGCGACGACTACGCCGGGCAGGTTCTGTCCATCCGGGACGGCGATCTGAGGGCACTGGCCCTCCTGCACGACACCACCCCGCAGGAGTTCTCCGAACGGCTGCGGGGGTGGGGTGTGCTCGAGACGAATTTCGGTGAGGAGGAGGTCTCCGAGTAGGACGTTGCCGCGCCGGACGCCCTGACATCGTCACCTCGACGGTGTCGGTTCCTGGGCAGTGTCGGTCCCTGACGGTGCCGCATGGCGAGATGGCGCGGTGGCCAGCCACGAGAGCGTGCACGGCGGATGTTGTGTCCCGAACCGCCGGCATGATCCCTTCACTGACGGTGGAGGGCGTGTACCAGGGATTGTGACGCACAGCAGGAGGTGGCTGATGGCTGGCAGACGGCTTCCCCGTCGCGGACTGGTACTGGGCGCTGGGGGCGTGCTTGGGTCGGCGTGGATGATCGGCGCCCTACGCGCCTATGAAGAATCAACCGGTATCGACGTCCACGGCATGGACATGACTGTCGGCACCTCCGCCGGGTCGGTGCTGGCAGCTCTGATCGGCCTCGGCACCAGTGTCGAAACGATGGTCAACTCCGAGTACGGCCGGCCCCTGTTCGGCGATCCGGTCCTCGACTACACCCGGCTCGGTTCGACCCTTCCCCCGCGGCCACGGATGCGCATCGGTTCCCGTCGGCTGCTTGCCGTCTCGGCTCGCCACCCGCGCAGCGTGACCCCGCTGGTGGCTTTGGTTTCCCTGCTCCCGCAAGGCCGTGGAACGTTGGCCGCCGTCGGTGATCTGGTGTCCTCCGTGGGTTCCAATGTGACCACATGGCCGACCCCCGCACCGCTGTGGATCGTCGCGATGGACTACGACACCGGGACGCGGGTCGTGTTCGGCTCGCCGGGTGCGCCCCGGGCGTCGATCGCCGAGGCCGTGATGGCGTCGTGCGCGATCCCGTCGTGGTATGCACCTGTCGTCATCGACGGACGACCCTACGTCGACGGCGGAACGCGTTCGCCAACGTCCGTGGACCTGCTGGTCAACGCCGGTCTCGACGAGGTCCTGGTGCTCGCTCCCGCCTGTTCGTTAGCCTTCGACCAGCCCCGGGGAGCGTTGGCACGGATCGAACGCCAGATGCGGCGGTTGGCGACCCGGGTGCTGGTACGGGAGACCGAACTGCTGCGGGCCGCGGGAACGAAGGTCACGGTGATCTGTCCGGGGCCGGAGGATCTGGAGATCATCGGCGGCAACGTCATGGACCTGACCCGCCGGCAGGAGGTTTTCCAGACCTCGCTGCGAACGAGCACAGCGGCGCTGGCAATGGCAACCGCCGGGGTACCGAGTCCGAGTACCGGGACGTCCACGGTCGACGATCACCTGGCAGCCGCCGGCTGACCTGCCCGCGGTGTGACCCCACCCGAGGATGACCCCGCACGGACCCGCCACCTCTACCGCCCCTGCCGCGCCCGGCGCAAAGGCCGTCGACCACCTCACGGCACACTGGCATCGTGCGCGTCTACCTGCCGTCAACGCTGTCGGCTGCTCGGGTTGTCCTTGCGGATCGGATGGTTCCGGTGGGACTCGGCTTCGCGGTCACCCCCGCCGTGCGGGAGTGGTACGCCCGTTCCGACAACGAGGAGATGGAGTACGCGCTCCTCCTCGACGCGGCTCGCGCGAGCCTGCGGCTGCTCGACGCCGACCCGAGTGCGCCTCGACGGCGGGTGGTCTTCGCCGTAGACGTCGACGATCGCGACGTCCGGATCAGAAACGACCTTGACCGGGGAGTTGTCGAGATCCGCAGGCCCGTGCCCCTGGCCGCCGTCCGGGCCGTCCATGTGGACGACGTCGACGCCGAGGCCGCCGTTGCCGCCGCAGCGGCTGCGGTCGTGGAGGCCGACCTCGGCGGTGACGACGCGGCGTTCGTGGTGGATGCCGCCGACGGGTACGAGCTGCTCTGGTATGCCATGCAGGAGCTGGCGGACTTTTTCTAGCAGAGCGATCATGCTTCTTGCGCGCTGCTGGGAGGCCTGGGTTTCCTGGTCTGAGACTGCTTGAGGACGGGGTGTTGCGAGCCGGGCGGCCCGCTCCTCGAGCGTTCCCAGCGGTCGGAGGGTGGGTTCGGATGGATGCCGTCGTTGTTGTCCCGAAACCGGTCAACGAGCCGGTCCGTGACTATGCTCCGGGCAGCTCGCAGCGCGCCAGCCTGCGGGCGGCGCTGGAACGGATGGCGGGGGAGCCTACCGAGCTACCCTTGATGATCGCGGGGGAGGCTCGGCCCGGTGCCGGCGAGCCGTTCGAGGTCGTGGCCCCGCACCGGCACGCGCTGGTGCTGGGCGCGGGACGGGCGGCGGCACCCGGCGACGTCGCCGACGCGGTGGACGCGGCGCTGGCGGCAGGCCCCGGCTGGCGGGCGCTGTCCCAGGAAGACCGGGCCGCGGTGTTTCTGCGGGCAGCCGAGCTCCTTGCGGGGCAGTGGCGGGACGCTCTCAACGCCGCGACCATGCTCGGGCAGAGCAAGAGCTGCTACCAGGCGGAGATCGACGCGGCCTGTGAGCTGATCGACTTCTGGCGTTTCAACGTCGCCTCCGCCCGCGAGATCGTCGCCGGGCAGCCGGCCTCGGCCGCCGGGACGTGGAACCGCATGGACTACCGTCCCCTGGAGGGGTTCGTCCTCGCGGTGACACCGTTCAACTTCACCTCGATCGCGGCGAACCTGCCGACCGCTCCGGCGATCATGGGTAACACGGTGGTCTGGAAGCCGAGCCCGACCCAGCAGCTCGCCGCTCACCACACCATGTCGCTGCTGGTGGCGGCGGGTCTTCCGGCAGGAGTGATCAATATGGTCACCGGGGACGGCGCGGCGGTCTCGGCGGTGGCGTTGCGGCACCGGGAGCTCGCCGGGGTGCACTTCACCGGATCGACGGCCACCTTCCGTACGATGTGGCGGACGGTCGCCGAGGGGATCGACGGCTACCGTGACTACCCGCGACTGGTCGGCGAGACCGGCGGCAAGAACTTCGTCGTGGCCCACCCCAGCGCCGATCCGGACGCGCTCGTTGTCGCGCTGGTCCGGGGCGCCTTCGAGTACCAGGGGCAGAAGTGCTCGGCGGCGTCCCGCGCCTACCTGCCCGCCTCGCTGTGGCGGTCGAGCCTGCGTGAGCGGCTGGTCGCGGAGACCGCGGCGCTGACCTACGGTGATGTGTCCGACCTGAGCCTTTTCGGCGGGGCAGTGATCGACCGGCGGGCCTTCGACCGGCTGTCGGCCCTGCTCGCACGCCTGCGCGCTGACCCGGCCGTGTCGGTGCTGGTCGGTGGAGGCGCCCACGACGGGATCGGCTTCTTCGTGGAGCCGACGGTTGTCGTGTGCGCCGACCCCGCGCACGAGGTGTTCACGTCCGAGTACTTCGGACCCATACTCGCTGTGCATATCTACGACGACAGTCCGGATCGGTCCGGATCGGAGGCTTTTGCCGTGGCATTGCGGGATGTCGCGGACTTCTCGCCCTACGGGCTGACCGGTGCGGTTTTCGGCCGGGATCGCCGTGCGCTTGCCGCGGCGATCGAGGAGTTGCGGTACGGCGCCGGAAACTTCTACATCAATGACAAACCGACCGGTGCGGTGGTGGGCCAGCAGCCGTTCGGCGGGTCGCGCGCGAGCGGCACCAATGACAAGGCCGGCTCCGCGCTGAAT
>NZ_CAAAFT010000105.1:10620-13026 GCF_900634765.1 Candidatus Protofrankia californiensis
CTGCTGCGGTGGGTCTCCCCCCGGGTACTCAAGGAGACTTTCGACCCGCCGCAACGGGTTGCCTACCCCCACATGGGCTGAGGGGCTGTCCGGTTCGGGCGGTGCAGCGCCGGTGCCGGCGGCGCCGCGCTGTTTGACAGGGCTGTTCCGGTCGTGGCGGACACTCAGACCACGCCCATCACCTGTTGGTCGTCCGGTTGGAACTGGACGTTCGGAACATGGCTGTGGAATGGTTCTATACGGGATAGCCCCGGAGATGTTCCCGCCGGGGTCGCCGGTGAACGTACTCGGTGTGATCGACTGCGTCGACAGCGCCATGCGCGTATTGGTTTGCCGCCACCCGGAAAGATCGTAATCGTGCTTCACGATACTTTTGTGATGGATTCAGGGTGTGTCCGGTGCGCCCATGGAGGACTTTCGTGGCCATGATGGGATCCTCGGACGATGTCGGAGGCTGTCACCCGTATCGGTGTGGATCTCCGCAGAGCGCACCGTGGGAAGGATGCTGATCACTCGTGCTCTACCTCGCCGGCCAGATCCTGGTGCTCATGCTGGCGGCGCTGGCCATCGGTGCGCTGCTGACATGGGTGTTCCTCCTCGGCCCCATACATCGCCGGGTCGAGGAGATACGGCGTGCCATCCCGGCTGCCCCCGGTCCACCCGAGCCGGAGCCGGCCGGCGGTGAGGCCGTGCAGGGTCATGTCGCATTGCGTGTGCGCGGCCACGATCCGGACGCCGCCGGGGCCGAGGTCGCCGAGACTGAGGTCGGACCGTCGGCCGGTGGCGTTGACACGGGCTCCGCCGCGGTCACGCAACCGAGCGCGCGGCCACGGCGCCAGCAGGACGAGCGCCAGCAGGACGAGTGGGTGCTGGAGAAGGCGGCGCTCACGGCCCGCCTGGCAGCCGCCGAGCAGCAGGCGGCCGAGTCCGAGCAGCGGGTCGCCGCTGCCGAGCGGCAGGCCGCGGTGGCCGGCCGCAGGGTGCAGGTGCTCGAGGAAGCTCTCGCGCAGGCCGAGGAAATGGCTGAAACCGGGGCGCCGGAGGTCGAGGAGCCGGGTGAAGCCGTGGTGCCAGGTGGGGCCGTGGTGCCGGATGCCGAGGCCGTCCAGGCACTCGCGGCCGAGGCCGCGCAGCTGCGGGCACAGCTCGCCGAGGCCGAGGGACGCGCCGCGAAGTTCTCCTCCCGGCTGGCGATGGCACGCACCGAGGCCGAGGACACCCAGCGTCAGGTCGCCACCCTGACGACCAGGCTTGATCGCCATCAGGCCGAGTGGGCCGCGGAAAAGGTCCGGCTGCTCGCCCAGATGGGCGAGGCCGAGGAGCCGGTGGCTGTCTCCGACCGCCTGGACGCCGACCGCGCCGAACCCGATCTCTTGGATGCCGATCACGTCGAACCCGACCACCCGGATTCCGGCCATCGAGATTCCAACCGCGCGGATGCCAACCGTCCGGACGCTCCGCTCGCCCGCGAGCCGGTTGCCGGCGAGACCGCTACGGCAGGTCACCCGGATACCGGCGTTGGCGGCGGGGACACCAGCCCCGAGGAGGACCCCGGTGATTTCGGTTCCCTCAAGGTCCGGGAGGCCCAGGTCCCCGAGTTGCTCGACGGCCGAAGGCAGCGCGATCATGTTTCTTTCGCGCTGCCGGGGGGCCAGATCCCCGAGTTGCTCGAGGAAGATCCGGCTGTTGCCGGCGCCGTGCCGGTGCTGACCGCCCGGCTCGTCCCGGGTATGCAGCCGGACCATCACTCCCCGGGCGCTGTACCCCTGGGCACGTCCTCTCCGGGTGCCTTCCCTGGTGCGTTGCCGGGCTCGGTCGCGCTGGCCAGGCTGACCTCGGCGTCCGGCGGATCCGGCTCCTTCCCGCCGGCCGCTGCGGTGCAGGGCGCTCGTCAGGACAATCTCAAGGAGATCGTCGGGATCGGCCCGGTCCTGGAGGCGCGGCTGCATGCGCTTGGCATCGTGAGCTTCCGCCAGCTCGCCGACCTCGACGAGGACGGGGTCGGCTGGCTCGGCTGCGTCCTGGACGGGTTCGGTGACCGGATCGTCTCGGACGACTGGGTGGGCCAGGCCGGTTCCTTGTACGAACGTCACCATCATGGGTGGGTCTAGAGCGTCGGCCAAGTACCGCAGATCCGCTCCGAAGCCGATCGATGATCACTAGATCATGAAAGTGAGGGAGTGGACGGTCGTGACAGCGGCCGTTTTCACACTCACTTTCATGATTGAAACCGAACGTGTGACTACCTGCCCGGTGCGCTAGAGGACTGAAGGCGGCGCGATCATGCTTTACTCGCGCCCGGGGGTCCGGAAGCCGATCTGGGAGGTTCGGGAGGTCCGGAAGCCGGTCCGGGAGGCCCAGGTCCCCAGGTCCCCGGGTCGCTGATCGGATCCGGCTCCGCGCCGG
>NZ_CAAAFT010000105.1:13051-26802 GCF_900634765.1 Candidatus Protofrankia californiensis
CCCCAGGTCCCCAGGCCCCCGGGTCGCTGATCGGATCCGGCTCCGCGCCGGTTTCGTTCCCGCATATATGATCATGATTACGTTGCAGGCCTCGCACTCGGACGCGGCGTCCTAGGTCGCGTCCGCAGGGCGTCACCGTGTGTTATTGAGTGTTCGGCTGCCGTCGGGTTACGGCGGGGATGTCCGCAGGATGCGCAGCACGCTTCTACCCATGCCCCGGGGCGCTGCCCGCGGCGATTCCGGTAGGGTTGCGTCGGCGCCGGCTGGCAGGAATGCGACGGCTGGACGTGTCGGTCACGAATACGGCCACGGGACGGTTCGGGGCGGCGGTCGCGAATATTTCCGGCCGGTATCGAAATCGGCGTCGAACGATTTCGACGTGTCCTGCTCACCCATCTTCTGGGACGCTGTCCAGGCCGCACTTCGGGTACTGCTCGGCGGGTCAGGAAATGATCCAGTTGCTTTTAGAACGCCCGGGTCCGCACGTCAACCCATATCGGTCGTGAACGCAGCACGGTGCTGACCCACCGGCGCCGGTTGCCGGATCCGGCCATGCGGCCGGCGGGTCGGAATATTTCCCGCCGGTTACGACCCGTCCCGTGAATGTCTGGTCGACCTGTGCCGCCGGGATACGGATGTGTGCGGACCGGCGTTGGCGTCCGGCGTGCGCTGGAATGAGTTCCGGGCGTTTCCCGCCAGTGGGAGGGTATCGTTGCCGGTCCGGAACGGCTTGGCCGGCAAGGGTTGCTCCAGGTGGTTTCCCGGCTCGTCGGCTGCTTTCTTGTGCAGCGGTCAACCATCGGATCATTGGATACAGAGAGTAGCGATCGTTCGGCTGAATATATGATCATTTCCTTCTGGCGTCGGGTTCTCCGTGGCCCGATGCGGGTGGGGTACGGCGGTCGTGCGAATATTGTCGCCAGGCGTCCGGCTGGGCCGAAGGCGGTGCGATCTTGTTTTTTGCACCGCCGGAGGCCGAGAGGTAGGTATGGCGGCCGAAGGCGGTGCGATCTTGCTTTTCGTACAGCCGGAGGCCGGAGGGGCACGGTGGTCAGCTGCTTGATTCGATGCGATCTTCTTTCTACGCTTCGTAGTAATTGTCTGGGCCGTGGCGGTCCGAACGCATAACCAGAGGATCGGTCTTCTGTGGCGGCACGCGGTGACTGGATGGATGCCACTTCACTCATCGAGGGTGAAGTGCGCGAACTCGTCCGGCGCCGTTCCCTCGACCCGGTTCAGGAACCCACCCGCATACGCCAGCTCGTCGAGGACGTCCTCGGTGAATACGAGGAACGTGCGCTCACCAGCGATCTGCCTCCGATTGTCGATCGCGCCACCACCGCCCGGCTCGTCCACGATGCGGTCGCCGGATTCGGGGCGTTGCAGCGCCATCTCGACGACCCGACCGTGGAAGAAATCTGGATCAACGAGCCTGGCCGGGTTTTCGTCGCCCGGAACGGACGCAGCGAGCTGACCACGACGATCCTGACCGCCGACGGGGTCGCGGACCTGGTCGAACGGATGCTGAAGAGCTCCGGGCGGCGGGTGGACCTGTCCACCCCGTTCGTGGACGCCATGCTGCCGGACGGCTCGCGCCTGCACGTGGTCATCCCCGACGTCACCCGGGCCCACTGGTCGGTCAACATCCGCAAGTTCGTCCTGTCCGCGGCCGGCCTGGACGAACTGGTCGCCCTGTCCACGATCACCGCGTCGGCCGCCGCCTTCCTGGAGGCCGCCGTGACGTCCGGGCTGAACATCATTGTCGCCGGCGGGACGCAGGCCGGGAAGACGACGATGCTCAACTGCCTGGGCTCGGCGATTCCCGGGCGGGAGCGCGTCATCTCCTGTGAGGAGGTCTTCGAGCTCAAGCTGCGGGCACCGGACTGGGTTGCGATGCAGACCCGCCAGGCCAACCTGGAGGGCACCGGGGAGATCCGGCTCCGGCGTCTGATCAAGGAAGCGCTGCGGATGCGTCCGGACCGGATCATCGTGGGCGAGGTCCGGCAGGAGGAAGCCCTCGACCTGCTCATCGCGCTCAACTCGGGCCTGCCCGGTATGTGCAGCCTGCACGCGAACTCGGCCCGCGAGGCGGTCACCAAGCTGTGCACCCTGCCGTTGCTGGCCGGGGAGAACGTCAGCCACGCCTTTGTGGTGCCGACGGTCGCCGCGAGCGTGGACCTCGTCGTCCACCTGGCCAAGGACGCCCATGGACGGCGACGCGTCACCGAGATCGTCTCGCTGCCTGGGCGTACCGAGGGGGACGTCATCGAGATCGCCCAGATCTACCGGTCGCACGGCAACGCCCTGGTGCGCGCCGACGGCTACCCCCCGCACGCCGAACGGTTCGCGCGTGCCGGCTACGACCTGCCCGCGCTGCTTGCCGCGAGCGACCGCGAGCGTGCCGAGCGGACCCCCCTGGCCGAGCGGGCCCCGCTGGGTGAACGGACCTGGGCCGAGATCGGGGGAGAGCACTGATGGGCATCTTCCTCGGTCTGCTCCTCGGGCTCGGCCTGTTCCTCATCGTCACCAGTAACCGTCCCCGCGTTCGGCGCGACCCCGGCACCGCCAAATGGCGGGTGCGGACCAGGGAGCTTCTTGCTCAGGCAGGCATCCCAGGGGTCAGTCCCAACCAGTTCCTCATGATCAGCATTGGGGTCGGGCTGCTGGTCGGCCTGCTCGTCCTCGCCTTCACCGCCACCTGGTCGCTGGCCGGGGCGTTCTTCGTTTTCGCAGCCCTGCTGCCGCGGGCGATGGTGGTACGGCGCCGGCGCACCCGCATGCACGACCTGCGGGAGTTATGGCCGGACGTCGTGGACAACCTGGCCAGCGCCGTACGGGCGGGGATGTCCCTGCCGGAGGGGCTTGCGTCGGTGGGTGTGCGCGGCCCGGTCCCGCTGCGTCCCGCGTTCACCCGCTTCGGCGAGGACTACCGGGCGACCGGCTCCTTCTCGGCGAGCCTGGACCGGCTCGCCGACGACCTCGCGGACCCGATCGCCGACCGGATCATCGAGTCGTTGCGGATGGCGCGGGAAGTAGGCGGCACCGACCTCGGCCGGCTGCTGCGGACGCTGTCGACGTTCCTGCGGGAGGACGCGCGAACCCGCGCCGAACTGGAGACTCGGCAGAGCTGGACGGTCAATGCCGCCCGGCTCGCGCTCGGGGCACCGTGGGTCGTCCTGCTGATGCTGGCGACCCGGGGGGAGACCGTGCGCGCCTACGACAGCCCGACCGGTGTCGCCGTGCTCGTGGTCGGTGGCGGGGTGTCGGTGCTGGCGTACCTGCTCATGAAGTGGATCGGACGGCTGCCCGAGGAAGGCCGGGTGCTGCGCCCATGAGAATCCCGGGAGGGGCGGGCGAGCATCCTGCGACCGGCGGTCCCCGCGAATGCCGCCCTTGCAAGCCTCGTCTGCGCGAGCGCCCGGTGAGCCCGCGTCCGGTGAGCCGCACTGCGGACCCGCGGCCTGCAAGCCCGCGTCCGGTGAGCGGTCCTGCGAGCCCGCTTCCTGCAGGTGCCGGCCTTGTGAGCCTCCGGTGAGCCCGGCCGCGACCGGCGCCCTGATCGGTCTACTCACCGGAGTCGGGCTGGTCATCGTCGTCCGGCGGTCGCCGATCGTCCGGCGGATCCGTCTGGCCGACCGGATGGATCCTTACCTGCGCGACACCCCGTTGCAGTCCCGGCTGCTCGCCGACCGCCCGCGAACCACGATGTCGTCCCGCAGCGGTCTGGAGGAGCTGCTGCGGCCCTTCGTACACGACACGGCCCGGCGGCTCGACCGTTTCCTCGGTGGGCGTGCCGCCCTGGCCCGGCGCCTGACCCAGGCGGGCGGACGGACGTCCATCGAGGAGTTCAGGATCCATCAGGTGATCTGCGCCGCGGTCGGCGCGCTCCTCGGCGCGTTCCTGCTGCTCGTCCGGGCGCTTACAGGCGTCGGACCGCCGCCGATCGTCGGCGTCGCCATGGTCGTCGCGGGTGTTGCAGGCGGGATCGTCGCCCGGGACTGGTGGCTGACGCGCGCGATCCGGGAACGCGAGGAACGGATACTGATCGAATTCCCGACCGTGGCCGAGTTGCTCGCGCTCGCGGTGACCGCGGGTGAAAGCCCGATCGGCGCGTTGGAACGGGTGAGCCGGCTCTCCCACGGGGAGTTGGGCCGTGAACTGCGGTTGGCTCTCGCGGACGCCCGGGCCGGGGCCACCCTGGTCCAGGCCCTCGAGGGCATGGCCACCCGGACGACGGTGCCGTCGCTTGCCCGGTTCGTCGACGGCATGGCCGTGGCCATCGAGCGCGGTACGCCGCTGGCGGAGGTGCTGCGGGCGCAGGCGGTCGACGTCCGTGAGGCGGGCAAACGCCAGTTGCTGGAAGCCGGCGGCCGCAAGGAGATCGCGATGATGGTGCCGGTCGTGTTCTTCGTCCTGCCGACCACCGTGATCTTCGCTTTCTACCCGGCGCTGGTGAGCCTTTCCTTCAGCGCCCAATGATTTTATCCAGTGATTTTGCCAGTGATTTTTCAGTGCCCGGTGATTGTTTGAATATCCGAAGGAGTTGTCGACCGTGCGTGTGTTCGCGATGTTCGTGAGCCGCTGGGTTCAGGAACGGGAGAAGGCGTCCCGGTCCGGGAGTGACGCGCGTGACGCGGGAACGGGGCGGGCCGACCGCAACCGTTGGGACCGCCGGGACCGCGGGGACGTGCCCGGCTGGGTCATGGTCACCGTCATGACGGCAGCCCTGGTCGTCGCCCTGATGGCGGTCGCCGTGCCCCAGCTGCGGGATGTCTTCACCAATGCGATCGACTCCGTGGTCAGCGGCGGCTGACCGCGCCGGGTTCCTCGCGTGGGGGCGGAAGCTCGCCCTTTTCCTGGGGCGGGGCGATCTGCCGTACGGACACCTGATCGGACATCCGGCAGGGCGGAAGCTCGCCGGGTTCCCGGCGCGGGCGCGCGCCCGGGCGTCAGCCCCGCGGCCGGCATCCGAGCGCGGCTCGGCGGTGGTCGAGTTCGTGCTGGTCGGAATGTTGCTGCTCTTCCTGTTCCTGGGGGTCATCCAGGTCGGTGTGGTGCTGCACATCCGCAACACCCTTGCCGCGGACGCGGCCGAGGGCGCCCGGCATGCGGCGAACCTGAACATGGCCGACGACTCCGGCGGCCCCTACGCGGAGAAGCTGATCGCATCGTCCATTCCCGGGCGGGCCGACACCCGTTGCACCAGCGCTGCCACGACCAACGCGTCCGGCGTGCCACTGGTCGAGGTGCGCTGCGAGGTCGCCGTCCCACTGACGGTCCTGCCGGGGGGCGCGAGGACGACGATCAGCGTTGTCGGGCACGCGGTCAAGGAGACGCCGTGAACGTGACCCCGCGACACGGGCGGCGTCAGGGCCAGGGCCAGGGCCAGCAGGGCCAGCGACATCAGTGGCACCGCGAGTGGCGCCGGCGGCGTCCGCTCGATGACAGTGGCACCGCCCTGATCGAGTTCGTCGGGCTGTCGGTCCTGCTGCTCATCCCGTTCATCTATTTCTTCCTCAGCGTGTTCGCGGTCCAGCGTGCCGCGTTCGCGGTGACCCAGGCCGCCCGAGCGGCAGGCCGGGCGTACGCGACCGCTGACAGCGAGGAGCAGGCCGTCACGCGCGCGCGGGTCGCCGCTGAGCTGGCCTTCGCCGACCAGGGTCTCGACGGGGCGCCCGAGCTGCGTTTCGCGCCCGAGGGAGCGGACTGCGGTGCCGGGGACCCCGGCGACGGCGCCGCGTCGCTGGTTCCCGGTTCCCGGTTCGTCGTATGCGTCCGGTCCGTCGCGGCGCTACCCGGGACGGCGCGGCTGTTCACCGGCCTCGCCGACATCACCGTGAACGGAAAATTCATCGTCGTCGTGGACGCCTACCGCCGCGACCGCACACAAGTGCCCGCGGCATAAGAAACCCCGACCGCCCACCGGGCCACGAGAAGGTCAACCTCACCCGCTGCGGTTCTTGTAAATGCCGGTATGGGTGGGCCTGCTGTCAAGGCAGGCTTGAAGGATCCGGACGGATCCAACAGGGACGGGGAGGGAAGGGGCACAGCAACAGCCCGGCGCTTGGCCGAACGAGTCCGAGCTTCCACCGATCCTCACAGACGTCGAGGAGATCGACGCCGACCCCGAGACAGAGCGCATGATTGCTGAAGCCGATGAGGACATCGCTGCGGGCCGGTTTGTCCGTTGCTATGGGAAAGACGAGTTCGACGCCCTGCTCAACCAATTCGCCTCCCACCCCAAAGCGAACTGACCAGACGCGGGGTACAGGGAAGCACAGAGCGGCCCTTGGTGACGACCGTCGACCCGGGAAGCGCTGGCCCGGATGCGCAGGGACGCTGTCGGCCTGCGCGCCCGGCCGGGGATGTCACCGTTCGGCCCGGACCTGGCCGAGGTGTTCGCCGGTGGGGTGCTCGCCCGGGTCGGAGCCGGCGACGAAGCCGAACCGATCGCCCGTGCCGCGCTGACACAGACGCATGGACTCGGCTTCGAGGACCGGGGACATGCGCTGCTCGGCCTGGCCGCGGCGCTGGCCACCCGGGGCACCGGCCGGTTCCGGATGAGGCGGCGGCGGTCGCGGCCCGCGCGGTCGCGCTGCTCGCGGACAGGTCGACGTCCAGCGTCGCGTCGACCCTGCCGCGGGTGCACAAGACGTGGCCGATGGCCTCGCCGTCGGTGCCGGTCGCGACGAGCGAAAGCGCAGGCAGCCACGCCTCACTGGCACGAAGGTCGTCGACGAGGGTGACCTCGATCGGGGTCTTGGCCGGTGCTCCGGGTCGGGCGAAAGCCGCGCACGTCACGGCGCGGATCGTTCCTGCATCCACGGCCGTCTCTCGTCGAATCAACATAGGACCGCCCTGAGTCGCCGTTTGCGGGCAAGGAAACCTCTTTTCGCCGCAGGTGAGCGGTCATGAGTACCTCAACCAAGATTGAGTGGACTCGCGGGGACGACGGCGCGGCAGGGGCGACGTTGACTCTCGCAATAGGGCGTCTTCTGGGCAGGAACCCCGATGTGGATGGTGCGGCGGTGGAGGGAATGATCGTGTTGGGCGTGTTGGAGCGGTCCCTCACTCACACGGTGGGGGCGAAGATGGACAGGATGATCGGTACGTTCGCTCCGGCGCGGCGGAAGACCGCGGTCGTCCGCCAGTTCAGCGAGGCTGCCTGTGTCCGTGCGCTTCCTGTCGGTGGCGACGCATGAACATCCCCACGTTGACGACAGGTCGGTTGATTCTCCGCCCGATCCACCGTGATGATCTTGACGCATCCACCGCCATCTGGTCCGATCCCGAGTTCGGCCGGTACATCGGTATCCATGACCGGCACAGCATGTGGCACAACCTCGCGGCCAACATCGGCGCGTGGGCGCTGGAAGGCGTCGGCTCGTGGTCGGTGGTGGAACGAGCCACCGGTGCGCTGGTGGGCCGGGCGGGGCTGTGGAACGAGCCGGGATGGCCCGGGATCGAACTGGTGTGGTTCATCGGCCGGCCCTGGTGGGGACGCGGATACGCGCCTGAGGCGGCACGCGCGGCCGGCACCTGGGCGTTCGCGAACCACGACGTGGACCGGCTCGTGACCATCCCCAACCGGGACAACCTGAAGTCCATCCGCGTCGCCGAGAAGCTGGGCATGACGTTCGACCACTATGAGGTGCTGCACGACACCGACAGCGCCGTCTACGCGATCATCCGGGCCGAGTGGGAGGCCCGTACCAGCAGCTGACCGGGGTCAGGGCATCAAAATAACCATGGCGTCCGGCCTCCTGTCGTCTCGTGATCCATCCATCCACTGAGATGTCGAGAAAAGTGGTGAGGGTGTCGAGAGACGCGGTAGGCGGAATCTGTGTTCTGGCGTGGTTCTGGTCGGTCCTGTGTTCCGATGTGTGGCGGGTCGCCACCGGTTCCTTTCGTTACACTGTCCGATCGAACGGTGTAACGGTGTACTCGTGGGCAGTGAACACGTGGATGTGGGCCGGTTTGCGGAGTGCTTCGAGGATGCCGCTCGGCGGTCCGGGTTCGAGCTGGACGCCGCGCAGGTGAGAGTCGTCGACCGGCTCGCCCAGCTCAGCGCCGAGATATCGCGGTGGCGGGGCCTGTTCGCTCGGCAGCCACGCGGAGTCTACGTCTGGGGCCCGGTCGGCCGGGGCAAGAGCTGGCTGATGAATGTCTTCTACGAGACCGTGCCGACGGACAAGAAGCACCGGGTGCACTTCCACGACTTCTTCCGCCAGTTCCACACGGCCTATTCCCGGCACCGGAAGAAACGCCGGGCGGTGGACTTCGCGGTCGAGGAGCTCCTCGACCGCTGCCGCCTGCTGTGTTTCGACGAGTTCCACGTCCACGACTCCGGCGACGCCATGTTGATCAGCCGGCTGTTCACGTCGCTGTTCGAGAAGAAGATCACCCTGCTGGCCACGTCCAACTACCCGCCGAGTGGTCTGCTTCCCAACCCGATCTACCATCACCTTTTCGTGCCCATGATCGAGAAGATCGAGCGAACGATGGATGTGGTCGAGCTCGCCGGTCCGCGGGATTATCGTGGCCGGTCCTGGTCGGGCGAGCCCCGGTCGAGGTTCGAGACCGGTGTCTATGTATGGCCTGGTACGGACGAGCAGCTCCGTGACGTGGGCCTGGAGGTCCCCGCCGAGGAAGAAACCACCGTGCTCGACGTGGGCGACCGGCGGATCCGGGCCCTGGCGGCCCGCGGCGATCTCGTCTGGTTCGACTTCTTCGAGTTGTGCGACACGGCCAGATCCGCGGCAGACTACCTGATCCTCATCGGCCGCTTCACGACTTGGGTGGTCTCGGGACTGCCCCGTTTCGAGCAGGTCGGCCGGGACGCCCAGCAGCGATTCTCCAATGTCGTCGACATTCTCTGTGACAAGGACGTGCGGCTGTTCCTCGTCGCAGCCGCGCCGCTGGACGAGGTGCTCCGCGGTGACGGCCTGCCGATCGACATCGGTCGGATCGCCAGTCGACTCTCCCTGTTGTCCGCGGTCTCGCCGGGGGAGTCAGGTCGGTCCCGAAGGAGAGCGGCTGACAGGTGGTGATTCGGGTGATCGTGGTGGGGGCCCGAATGGGCCACGCCAACCCCTTTGAGACGCTGAGGACCTACTCTCACCTGTGGCCGGTATTCGACGGATCGGATACGGAAAATCGTGGACGCCGCGTGGCTCTATAAAGATCGTGCGGACTGTCTGGCCCATATACGGACCAAAGGGGATGCGGATGCGCGCTGACCTGCGCAAACGTCCCATGCGCCTGGGACCGGAAGCCCGTCGTGCTCGTGGACGCCTACCGGCGCGACCCGGCGGTCGCACGAACCGGCCCGGTTCGTCCGCGGTGCGTGCCGGACGGGTCGTCCGCGTGGGGCGACGTCAGGACGCTGGCACGATCCTGGTTCTCACCCTCGGCTACGTCCTCATCGCGCTGATGCTGGCGATCGTGGTGACCGACGTGTCCACGGTGTACCTGGCCAGGCGCTCGCTTGCCTCTGCCGCGGACGGTGCGGCGCTTGCCGCGGCACAGAGCGTCGACGAGATGGCGATCTACACCTCGACCGGGAATCTCCAGCAGCTACCGCTGGCGGAGGTCGCCGCGACCGTCGCGCAGTACCAGAGCGACGCCGACCCGTCCGGGCGCATGATGTTGACCGCGCAACTGCTGGATCCGACGACGGTCCGGGTGACCGGTACCCGCACGGTGGACCTGCCGGTGGTGACCATCCTCGGGATCGGTCCGGTGACCGTCACGGCCAGCGCGGACGCCCAGTCACTCGTCCGCCTGCCCGCACCCTGATCCTGGACGATCAACATGCGTGGCACCGGCGGTCGCACGGCGCTCACAACCTCATTCATCCAGGAGGCTGACTCATTCATCCAGGATGCGGAAGGTGGTGACGGCCTGTACCCCCGTCTGGACGTCCCGCACTGTCACCGTCCACATACCGAAGGGGTCACCGGCTTCGTAAGCCCACCGGCCGGTTTTCTTCCCGTCACCGTCCGTCCGCCCGAACGGGTTGTATGCGCCCGGTTTGGCTGTGTTCCGGTCGACACCGTCCGGCCCCGCCACCGTGGTTTCCACTATGCCTGAAGGGCTTGCACCCGAGGTCAGGAACAACACCGGTTGTCGCAGGGTGCATGTGGACACCTTGCAGTCGCGGTCGACGCGTATCTGCAGGGGATGCGGCGAATCCGACGGCTGGCTGACGACGGCAGGCCGGCCGGTTCGACTGGTACCGGAGCCGATGACACCGGCGGTCCACAGCCCCCCGGCTACACCGCAGGTGAGGACGACGGCGACCGCGGCGCCTATGCCGCGCCGAAGACGGCGCCCGTGGCCGACCACGTCGTCCTTTTTCTCAGGGAATGCAGGAAGCGCAGACGAACCCGGGACCGGCAGCGCCCGCACCCGGTCCGCTACGTCCGCGGCGGACGGTCGGCGGCTCGGATCCCGGTCCAGGCAGGCTCTGATGAGTTCCGCCCACTGCGTCGGGATCACCGGAGCCGGCTGGAGCTCCACCAAACCGGCTCCATAGGCACGTACCGTTTCAGCTCGGGCGGATGCCGTCGCCCCGGGGAAAGGATGGACGCCGTCGGTGAGGACCTGATGAACGATCACGCCAAAGGCCCAGACGTCCTGACTGGTCCGTACCGGGGTACCGGATGGCGCGAGCCGCTCGCTCCACCACTCCGGCGGCACGTGCTCCCATGACCCGGCGCGTGGCGGAGCATATGCGTGTGTCCCGTCGAGCTCGCTGCTCAGGCCGAAGTCGGCGATGCGTGCGTCACCGTCGGCATTGATCAGTATGTTGCTCGGTTTGAGATCCGCGTGTACCCATCCGGACTCGTGGATGTTGCGTAAGGCCTCGGCAACCCCCAGCAGGATCCCGCGTGGTTCTGCCTGGCGGACGATGCGAGCCGACTCGGCTTCGGCCACGGCCGACCAGCGGTGGGCCAGCGACCCCGCCGCACGCTCCATGACCAGGCATACAGCGCCATCCAGGAGTGGATCATCCGAGTGTAAGGTGACGATCTCGAAGGTACGAACGATGTTGGGGTGGTTGGCGCGGCGGCTGAAACGCACCTCTCGGTCGACGATCGCGGTGAACAGGCCGCGCCGGCCCGGAGTGAGCATTGACGAGGGGAGGAATTTGATGGCCACGTTGGTTTCGCCGTCGCCGTCGCCGTCGCCGTCGCCGTCGCTGACAGTGCCGACCGTACTGTTCGTATCGACCACATTGGCCGCGTCGCCTTGGATACCGGGCTGCTCCCGTGCCCCGTCTTCTTCATTGTCAGCCCGCCGAGCTGCATAGACCGAGCCCCAGCTGCCGGTAGCGATCGGGCTTGTCACCACCCATCGGCCCACCCGCAAGCCCGTGGGCACCTCTACCGCCCAGCCTTTTCCCGGTCGAGAGATGCCAATTGCCAAGATCGGGCTGTCATCCATCCGGGCGGGTACCTCAGCTATCCCGGTCACGGCATCGCAGCGGCGCCGTAACCACCCACCACCCGATCGGTTCGCCTACGTGACGGCAGCAGCGCGAGATGTTCCGGGCCGACAAGGCCGAACCGCAGGGCCACCACGACGAGCGTATCCCGCTTAGCGGTGTCGCGGCCGGCACCTAACTCCTCGAACGGGTGGGTGCGAAGCTTGTGACGGGCCAGGTAGTCGATGTGATAAGTGACCGCGGCCGAGGTCAGCGGGGGTCGTCGACGGTCGAGGGCAAGCCGCTCGACGATCCGGGCGGTGGTGGGTACCGCCGCGCTGGTCGCGTCCCGCAGCCTTGGTTCGCACAGGGCGACAAGCACCTGGAAATACCGGGAAGTCTCGTCCAGACTGAATGCGTCCGCGGTCGGTTCTTCGGTGAGGCCGTGTTCCTCGGTGGCCTGGGAGGACACGAACGCCTGTCCGGGCGCGAACACGGCGATGCCCCAGCCGCCGGCGGGTGTCGGGATGATGATCCGCGCCAACTCGAACGGGATGGGCGCCGCAAGCCTGCGAGGCGCGACCCGGACGTGCTCGCCGCCGCCTTCGATGTTGTCGACCACATAGGAGCTTGTGCCGCTGAAATTGGTCAGCGTCCAGTGGTCGGAGACCGCTGTGATTTCTCCGGCGAGTCGTGAGACGCCCGGATTCGAAAACACGAGGTCCACGTCGATCCCGGGAGCGCCACGACCGAAGGTGAGTGCCTGCCCTGCGGCGAGGTTGTAGAGCTGGCCCGGTTCACCAGCGTCCGACGGCCCTGCGGATGGCTGAACAACCAGGTAGCTCACGCCGTCCTCCCGTAAGAACCGGATGCTCGGTAGCTTTCTGTCACTATAAGGCGACCGTAGCTTTGCGGGTGCGCTCTGTAAAATTCTCGACACGTACGGGCTTGGACACGCCGATGCCGGTCCGCGGCGAAGGCCGCGGACCGGCAGGGAGAGACAGCCGATCGGTGTCAGCAGGCATTCACCCACTTGTGCGACGACACCCGGTCGTTCCAGCCGGCCGGCATGCCGCTCCAGTACGCACCGTTCGGGACGCAGATGGAGGCGCCCCGGTAGTTGGTGTCCTCGAAGATCTGGACATCCTCGAAGGCGCCGGGGTAACCGTCATTCTTCAGTGAGGAGACGCGGTCATTGAAGTTCCCGCAGTTGGTGTTGTATCGGTAGTCGGCGTCATCCCCGAACCACGCGCAGCCCGCGCCTCCGGCACCGGAGTGCTCCCAGACGCGGAAGTAGCCGTCGGCCGCCTGAGCCGTCGATGCCATTCCCACGCCGCCTACGCTGAGCGCCAGTGCAGTCGCGACACCGACTCCTGCGGTGCGCCGGCGCCAGCTCCTCCTGCGCGTCTGATCCGCCGTCCCATGCGTCCTGTGTGCTCGGTCCATCATTTTCCTCCTGGTTGTGGTGGTTCTGAACGAAAACCGGTGTGCCTACCCGCGGGAGGTCCGCGGGAGGTCCGCGGGACGTCGTGTGACATCAGCCCGGCCGATACGCGGAGACGATTTGTCGTGCGTGTGGCAGGGCGGCTTCCCGCAGCCGGTCACGGATCTGGATTTCCAAGTGGTATCGAGCCTCGGTTTCGGTTCGGTAGCGCCGGTCCAGCGCCTCAGCCGTTGTGGCCAAGGGCGTCTGCCGTGCGCACGTCGCCTCGGCGACGGCAGTTTCGATTTCCAGGTCCCGGGCGTCAGCGGTGGTCCGGCCTCGGATCCGGTCGGAGAGCTGTTCGGCGAGGTTGTTGGGGCCGGTCGCGGAAAACCCACGTCCACCCATACACCGGCTCCACTCGCCGAGCGCCCGGATGAAAGCCGGGTCCGACCGGACGCGAGGTACATACAACAGTTCGAGATTCGCCGTGATGATTTTTGCGTGGAACCAGGTCGGGAAATCACCGTACAGTCGTTGCTGGGCCAGTGCCGTACAGCCGTCCGTCGCCGATCCGACTACGCCACCGCCTGGAACGCTCACGGTAACCTCGCCATGAGAACCGGAGAATGCTGCCACGGCCTGTACGCGACGGTCCGGGGACAGGCTCGCGAAATATCTCTCGTTGGTGCCGGTGACTGCGACATCGGAATCCGGGACGATTCCGTAGCCGTGTTGGCGGGCCCAGGCCACGTCGTCCAGCACGTATGTGAAGCGTCGTTCGGCCGGTGTCGGCGGTTCGGGCAGGTAACGGAATCCTCGGTCCGCCATGCATTTCCCGACATCGATCCGCTCGGCGAATTCCAGGGTAGTAAGATCGGCAGATGAGATCGCCGCCGG
>NZ_CAAAFT010000105.1:26951-27458 GCF_900634765.1 Candidatus Protofrankia californiensis
TCGCGATTCCGGCCCATTACGGCCGAGGGCGACGGTGAGCGCGATCGCGGTTGTCATGAACAGGACGGCCGCCACCGCGACGAGCATTTTCCACGGGAAGCGCATGAGGCCGACTCCCGACATCGTATCCGTTTTGCTGACGTCCCGAAGTGTCTCCCGAGATCTCCGGAGCGGACATCCTGTAAGTTGTCAGGGGCGGACGTCTCAGCTACGTGGTTATAATCCGCGCCGCGGGTGCCGGCGGTTCAACAGGCGGCTCAATTCGTTCATTCTGTTCAGTAACGGAGTACAAATGTCATGCGGGTGAGGACGGCGTCCGAAGCCTCCCGGAACTTCAGCGCGGTCGCCTGGGCCCTGCGGCAATAAGTGATCAGGACAAGGACGTGCCAGTCACCACGGACGAACGCGCCCGCTTCGATGAGCTGCTCGAGGTCACCGCCCGCCTGGCCACCCCCGAACGCACCGCGCGGTAGGAGCGTGCCTACGGCGTGCGGTGATCCGGGACGG
>NZ_CAAAFT010000105.1:28001-30972 GCF_900634765.1 Candidatus Protofrankia californiensis
TCAGAACCAGGGGGACGTGGTGGCGATCAGGTCGTCCATGTCATGGCCGGTGCGTCTGGTGGCGAGCGCGGAGATGTCGTGCACGAGCCGGGCGACCCATTCCGCCGGCCGTTGCAGGGAGAGGGTCACCGCCCGTGAGGCATGGTGCCTGGCCTCGTAGGGGTCCGGGCGGTCGCGGCTGAGCGCTGCCCGTGCCCGTGCCATGTACACCGAGATCACCATCCCGGTCTGCCCGCTGTTCGTGATCAGCTCGGAGGCCCGCTCAAGATGGGGTCCGGCGTCCTCCGCGACGCCGACGGTGGTCAACGCCTCGGCGGAGGCGAGCGCGAGGTCCGCGGGGGAGTAGGTGTCGAGCGCGAATCCCGGACGTCCCTGCGCGGAGCTGTCCAGCAGTTCCATGATCTTCCAGGCGTGGGCCACCGAACGCCGGACCCCGGCGACGTCGCCGACCGCGGCATACGAACTGGCCGAGACCTTGCCGGCGACCAGGGCTCGGGCCGGGCTTGTTCCGGCGATGCGGCCCGCGGCATCGGCGATCTGTAGCGCCACCGCCGGATTGTGCTGGCGCACCACCCGGGCGCGGACGGTCAGCGCGCGGCCGGCGAGCGGTCCGTCGCCGGCCGCGCGAGCCACCGTCGCCGCCCGATCGGCCAGCGACATGGCATCGCTGTGGCGGCCCTGGTCGTAGGCGGCTCCCGCCATGGTGGTGGTCACGGCCGCGTGCAGCCGCATCCAGTCCAGCGCGACCGACCCTCGCAGCCGCCGCGCACGTGGCACCGTGCGCATGGTCTCCTCCAGAGCCGTCAGACCGGAGACGATGCCGGCCAGGTCGGACGTCTCATAGGTGTCCAGCGCCTGTTCCAGGGCCTGTGCGCAGGCTTCGTGCAGGTCGCTGGTATTTGCCTGGTCGGTCATGGCGACAATGGGAGCCACGGTGGCCGCGAGCACCCGTCGTCGGTCGGCAGGCTCAGGCATGTCGGCGTCCTTCGGGCTCGTGCGGGCCATATTGCCGCGGTCCTCTTCCCACCCGAAGGGTGACGGGGCGGTGGCAGGGGACTCCCCGTGTCACCGGTGCTGATTCCGGCAAGCCCTGGAAGGGCACTCGCGACGTCACCACGTCCAGACCGAAGAGGCCACTGGTTGCTAAAGATAGCGTTTCGGAACGCCTGCCGCTTCCGTGCCGGGATGCGGGAGTGTGTTGTACGTCTCTCAGGCCTATTACGCCGACGGGCTGATCGCCGTCCGATCGCGGGTCGTGCCGGAGTGAATTACCGACCTGTAACGCCGTTTCTTTTCCGTAACATTGTTTCCTCGTTATTTCGTCTTGCGTGTCGGCGTTTCTGCCGGATGACGCCGCTGCGATTGTGCTGGGACGGCAGGTGCGGACAACGCGGTTTCGTGGCCACGGCCGTGCTTCCCACGCTTCCCATGTTCCCTCCATGCGCTCCCACCTGCTTGCTTCCCGCGGCCTTCGGTGCACGACCCCCTTCCCGCGGGCTCCGTCCCACGGCCCGTCCAACGGCATGTCGGGCGGCATGCCGGGCCGGGCGGGGGGTGCCGGTAAGCCGCGCTCCGCGCCGCCGGCAAGCCGTGATCCGTACCGGATGGAAAATCAAGATCTGTATGGATGGGGGTGGGGTGCGTCCGAAGGTAAGGTGGGTCTCATGGCCGCCGACATCACAGAGGAGATCAAGGCTCTCGACGCGACGCTCGCCGGGATCGAAGCCGTCCTTGATCTTGATAGCCTCCGGCGTCGCGCAGCCGACCTGGAGCGCGAGGCAGCAGACCCGCAGCTGTGGAGCGATCAGGACCGCGCCCAGGCCGTGACCCGGCGGCTGTCGTCGGTGCGTGGGGACATCTCGCGGATCGAAGCGTTGCGCAGGCGTCTCGACGACGTCATCGCCGCCCTCGATCTGGGGGATGACGACCTGCTCGCCGAGGCCGCGAACGACCTGCCCACGCTGGCCCGCGACATCTCCGTGCTCGAGGTCCGCACCCTGCTGTCCGGCGAGTACGACGAGCGTGACGCGATCGTCCAGCTCTCGGCCGGCGCCGGCGGCGTGGACGCCGCCGACTGGACCGCGATGCTGCTGCGCATGTACCTGCGGTGGGCCGAACGGCACGGCTATGCCACCGAGGTGTTCGACACCTCCGAGGCTGAGGAGGCGGGCCTGAAGTCCGCCACGTTCCAGATCAAGGCTCCCTACGGGTACGGGACGTTGCGCAGCGAGCACGGCGTCCACCGGCTCGTGCGGATCAGCCCCTTCGACAACCAGAACAGGCGGCAGACCTCGTTCGCCGGGGTCGAGGTGACGCCCGTGGTCGAGCAGTCCGACCATGTCGAGATCGACGACAAGGAACTGCGGATCGACATCTTCCGTTCGTCCGGACCGGGTGGGCAGGGCGTCAACACCACCGACTCCGCGGTGCGGATCACTCATCTGCCCACCAACATCGTGGTGACCTGCCAGAATGAACGCAGCCAGCTGCAGAACAAGGCCGCGGCCATGATGGTGCTCCAGGCGAAACTGCTCGAGCGCAGGCGCGCCGAGGAGGCTGCCGAAAAGCAGCGACTGACCGGTGGCCCGCAGGACGTCTCCTTCGGTTCCCAGATCCGCAACTACGTCCTGCACCCGTACCAGATGGTGAAGGACCTGCGGACCGAGGTCGAGACGTCCGGTACGGCAGCGGTGCTGGACGGCGACATCGACGAGTTCATCGACGCAGAGATCCGTTGGCGACGGACCGCGGAGCAGCAGGGATAGTCCCGACGGCGGCCCCCGCCAGGGGCGATCGGACACCGGCGGCGTGAAGCCGCCGGCGGCGTCAGGAAGCCGGCGTGCAACGAACGGTCGGAGCGCGGCCGGGCGTCCGCGGCGGTTCCGGCACGGCGCCGTTGTACCTGACTTCGGGTTGTGCCTGGTCTTGGGCTGGACCCGAGATCGGGCTGGACGTGAGATCGGGCTGGACG
>NZ_CAAAFT010000105.1:31114-34417 GCF_900634765.1 Candidatus Protofrankia californiensis
GCCTGGTCTTGGGCTGGACCCGAGATCGGGCTGGACGTGAGATCGGGCTGGACGTGAGCTCAGGAAGGGTTGCGTTCTGATGCATGCGTGACTGCCCGGTTATTGTGCCGGAGTGCATCCTGACCCGGTTGATGACCGTTGGTAACCGCTGCCAGGCGATCGCCTGTTGCGGTGCACGTGGTCTGGCATGGTGGAAATCTCCTCGGCGAACATCTCGCTGGTGTCGCCTTCAAGTTCCTGCGCGCTGATCCGTGGCGTCCGTGGGTACGGGGCCTCGGTGTGCCAGTGCGTTTCTGGACGTCCGCTCCGAATCCGCTGTCGCCGGGACGGGACGATCCGCCGCCGGCTGTCGATCTCGAGCGGGCCGAACGCAATATCGTGGTCCTGCTTGTCGACGCGTGGCTGATGAGCGGAGGTTGGGGCGACTATGTCTCCGACCTCGTCGGCATGGTCTCGACGTCGTCTCGTCACTGGCTGCTGCCGGTTCTGCTCACCCGGAAGGTCGACCGGACCTCGTCGATCTCGGACATGAACTGTCTCAGGCTCTACGAAACAGATCTCGAACTGCGTGACCAGGTTTTTGTGAACAAAATCCTGCACCGACTCTTTCGACACGTCACCGACGACGATTCTCCGCTCACCGTACTGCTCAGCCACGCGTCGACGGACGGTCGACGCGTGGCTGAGCAGTACGGAAGTACCTGCATGACTACACGGACATCGGTGATTTCCTCGACGTGCACAGTATTGCCGCCGGTGAGCGGCTCGTCGAGGCGATAGACCGGGCGATATCCGCGTCGACCTTCCTGGCGATCGTGACCGACTCCTACAGTTCACGGGGATGGTGCAGGCACGAGGTCATCAAAGCCAAGCGTGAACTCGGCCCGATTGTTCTGCTGGACGCGGTCGAGGACGGCGACGAGCGTCGCTCACCCTATCTCGGAAACATTCCGATACTGCGGTGGAAGCCTGACTCGCCGCTCGTCATGGAGCGGCTGCTGGGTCTTCTCCTTGCCGAGTCGTTCCGGCATCGGTATTTTCCTCGCCAGGTGGCCTGGCTATCCCGGCTGCAGCGTGTCGACCTGCCGTACTATTGTCTTTCCAGACCGCCCGAGCCGCTCACTCTGCTTGAGTTGCGCCGCCGTACCGGCTCGGTAGAGGCGGATCTGACCGTCGTCTACCCCGATCCTCCGCTGGACACCGAGGAGACGCGTCTGTTGCACGAGTTCGAGCCGAGAATGCGTCTGATGACACCGACGATGCTGTTCTCGGCGTGACCGGCCCCGCGCCGACGGAATGTGCTGCAGCCCCGCACGACCTGGTCCGCCGGCCGGCTGCACGGGACGTTCGCGGGGCGTCATGCGACAGCCGGGGTGGGTGGGGACGGTGCCCACGCTCACGGGATGCTCATCCTGTCTATTGGCGGGGTCCCGATACCCCCGCTGCCACACCGGATTATTGTGCCAGAATGCATCCTGATCCGATTGATGACCGTTGGTAACCCCGCCCAGGCGGTCGCCCGTCGCCGTGCACGTGGTCTGGCGTTCCGGCGGCTTGGAAGCCGACCAGCTCGCCCGCGCCGTTTTCACGCATCTGACGGCCGACCCGTCGCAGCCGAACGCGCGGTCGTTGGGAATTCCGGTGCGTTACTGGTCGAGCGGCGGGTCCGCTGATGTCCCTGCCGACCTCAGGCGGCGCGATAGAAATGATCGTGCCGCCTTTGGTCGGTGACGTCCATGCGGACCGCCCGGACGGTCGTGGCGCGCAGTGGGCCATCGACGTGCCGCCGCCTGTTGATCTCAGCCGGGCCCAACACAATGTCGTCGTCCTGCTCATCGACAATGGTTTGGTGAGTGCGGGCTGGCGTGATTATCTCGCGGAACTGTTGCGCGCCGTCGGTGCCGGGCCCGGTAACTGGCTCCTGCCGTTCGCGCTCACTCCCAACTTCGCCCGGATTCCCGTCGTGGCAGACGTCGACGTCGTCGATCTGCACACGATGCCGGCGCATCTTCGTGAACAGGTCTTCCTGAACCATGTCGTTCACCGGGTGTGTCGTCAGATCAGTGTCGCGGACCCGGTCCGGGTATTTATCAGCTATGCTTCCGGGGACGGTGGTGAAATTGCCAGGGAGGTGGCTCGACATCTTCGGCTCGAGACCGATGTCGACGACTTCCTGGACGCGCACCATATTGCCGGCGGAGACCCTTTTGCCGACATTCTCGACGCCACAGCCACGGGTTGCGCGCTGCTCGCGGTGAACTCGGACTCCTACAGTTCGCGGTTGTGGTGCCAGCGGGAGTTCCTCAGCGCGAAGCGGGCGTCCATGCCGGTGGTCGTCCTGGATGCGATCACGGACAGGTCGGTGCGGGCCTTCCCGTATCTTGGCAATGTTCCGACCGTCCGGTGGCACAGTGATTCGCGGACCGTTCTCGACCGTTTGGTGGGCGTTCTGCTGACCGAGACACTCAGACACCGGTACTTTCCGTTGCGGGCCGCCGAGATGTGCGGCAAGCACGGTGTCGCCCTGCCCTCGCTCCTGCTGGTACGGCCGCCTGAACTGTTGACTCTCCTTGACCTGCCACGGCATTCCGCCAGGAGCTCGTCCTCGGTCGATCTTCTATATCCTGATCCACCGCTGGGTACCGAGGAGAGCCGGTTGCTGGAGAAGCTCGATGATTCGCTGCGGGCAGTGACCCCGACGATGCTGTTCTCGACATGATGAGACCCACGGTAACGGGGTGTGCTGGGAGGTTGGCGTGAGTTCGCTCGCGGACATCCGGGTGGCCGTCTCGGTCTCCGATAGTCCGGATCTTGCCCGGCGGGGTCTGGGGGTGCCTCACCAGCGACACGCTTTCGTCGAGATCGCGCGGCATGTCCTGGCCGCTGGAGGCTCCCTTGCCTACGGCGGTGACCTGCGGCTCGGCGGGTACAGCCGGGTCCTGTTCGATCTTGTCGACACCTATGACCTACCCGGTCGACCCGGGCCGGAGCGGGTGACCGACTACCTGGCGTGGCATCTGTTCCTCCGGTTCGGTGTGGACGAGCGGGCCGAACTCGTTGACGTCGCAACGGTGGTCGATGTGCCTCCGCCGGCCGACATCAGCCCCGACGACCCGGATCTGCGCGGTGACCCGGCAACGGTGGCGGCGCGCTGGAAGCGGGCTCGCGCTCTGACCGCGATGCGTGAACGCATGGCTGCCGAGACCGACGCGCGGGTGATGCTCGGCGGCGCTGTCGTCGTCGGCTCGGGGTTCTACCCCGGCCTGCTGGAGGAGGCCGTGCTCACCCTGCGAGCCGGGCGGC
>NZ_CAAAFT010000106.1:0-572 GCF_900634765.1 Candidatus Protofrankia californiensis
CACCTACGGCTTCCGTACCCGTGGGTAGAAACCGCTGCCATGGCGACGGAACCTACCTACGGCTTTTCCGCGCTACAGGACGCACACTCTCATCGTGGGCAGATTCGACACGGATCCACCGGCGGCAGCCGGGCGGGGCGGCAGCGACGAGCATGCGACAGCTTCGGGCGGGGTGATCCGTCCGGGCATGGCCACGGACCGGGACACGCAGGCCCACCGCACGGCGGGCGGCTGGGTGGCGCTCGTCGGCGGCGGTCCGGGAAATCCCGACCTGATCACCGTCCGGGGTCTGGAGCTCCTGCGTCGTGCGGACGTGGTGGTCGTCGACCGGCTTGCTCCCCGGGCGCTGCTCGACGACCTGCGACCCGAGGTCGAGATCGTGGACGCGGGTAAGGCGCCGCACGGCCACAACCTCACCCAGGGGCAGATCAACAAGGTGATCGTGGAACGGGCCCGGCGCGGTCTGGGGGTGGTGCGCCTCAAAGGAGGCGACCCGTTCGTTTTCGGCCGTGGTGGTGAGGAGGCGCTGGCCTGCGCGGCCGCCGGGGTGCCCTGCGAGGTTGTCCCGGGGG